>NZ_KV817743.1:0-786 GCF_001814765.1 Enterococcus sp. HMSC061C05 | reverse complement strand
AGGCAGTTTTAGAATTTCTCAATTACTCAAATAGATTGCGTACTGCCAGGTTATGGCGGAGCAAAGAAGGGCTTATAGTTTCTAAAAAAATATATGCACAAAAACTTTACGAATTCAGAGAAGAAAAAATCAACTATACGGATATCCGATTTTTTGACAAGATGAAAGATTATCCTATTTATGTGAATAAAGAAATGATGAAGGCGAAAAGAGTCACCCCTAAAGCATTATGGGCTGAGGATAGTATCTATAGGACTTCTTTTCTTGAAGCAACTCAAGGAGCAGAGGGAACGGAAGAAGAATTTAACCAGTTGAATGATCGTCTTTTCCCAGATAAAGATCATCTGCATATTTACCTTTGGAATAATGAATTTACGAATTATTATAATGAAGGTCGTTATTGGGATGGCGCTTATGTGTGGTCAGTGTATGACGAAAAGAGAAAGCGATTCACTGTTTTCGATGCTAGGTTAGTGATGATTTGATTTTTTGCATATAGTGAACTGGAAAAGGAGAGAAAAGATGGAATTATTAGAAAAAGAAAGTATTGATTTTTATTTGGAGCGTGCTTGGACTGTGTTACGGTATGCTTTTTTCAAGGAAGAAGAGTATGACGGACTAAATAGTCATCAGGAGGCAGTTTTAGAATTTCTTAATTGCTCAAGTAGACTACAAGCTTGCTGGTTATGGCGAATCGGTGATTCTATTGAAAAAGGAACGATGGTTTCTAAAAAAACATACGCACAAAAATTTTATGAATTCAGAGAAGAAAAAATCAACTATACG
>NZ_KV817742.1:0-758 GCF_001814765.1 Enterococcus sp. HMSC061C05 | reverse complement strand
TTACAAAAAACGTGGATTTGTCATAAATTGTCATGCTTCTTTTACCTATGAAATATTTTCACGTGTTAAAGTATTCCTCGTTGAACACAACAAATAAAACTTTTTAACGAATAAAGGAGATTTTTCATGACATCACTTAAAACTTTACTTTTTGGAACAACTTTGGCTGCCGGTGCTGCATTCTTCATGGGAACGACTGCTCATGCGGACGAAGCTTATACCGTTCAATCAGGTGATACTCTATCAACGATTTCTCAAAAATACGTTGGTGACAACTCCTTGATCAATGCCATTGCAGAATCAAATTCAATTTCTGACATTAACCTGATCTACTCAGGACAACAATTAACGATTCCAACAGAAGGCTCTGCTCAAGCAGCTGCTGAACCTCAAGCAGCCGTTCAAGAAGCTCCCGTCCAAGCTGAACAACCTGTTGTACAAGAAACGGTTCAAACAGAAACACAAGCAGCCCCTGTTGCTGAAACACAATCTGCTCCTGCTGCAACAGAAACAACAACAACGGCAACAAGCACGAATGCTGCAAAAGAATGGATCGCACAAAAAGAATCAAGCGGTTCTTACACAGCAACGAACGGACGTTACATCGGACGTTACCAATTAGATTCTTCTTACTTGAATGGTGACTACTCTGCTGCGAACCAAGAAAAAGTGGCAGAACAATATGTTGCTTCACGTTATGGTTCTTGGGAAGCTGCGAAAGCATTCTGGGAAGCAAACGGTTGGTACTAAGATTCATT
>NZ_KV817741.1:1994-5954 GCF_001814765.1 Enterococcus sp. HMSC061C05 | reverse complement strand
TATCATGTCATTATCAACATGTCAATAACTTATTTTTTATTATTTTAAGTTATTGGTGTTCTTTTGAACAAATAATAATATATCAACATCACATACGAAAGTCAATAAGAAAATGCTTATTTATCAACATTTCCAGCTTATATGATCGTTAATTAGTTCTTCTCCTTTTTTGTTCGTCTTTATAACCTTAAAAAACGAAAAATCCTTTTATTTTCAGTTTAACGTTCATGTTTTTGTCCTATTTATGAGAATCAAATCTCTCACCTTCTAAAATTTTCCTTAACAAAGTGCTGCTTTTATCTATTTCTGCTTTTTTTTGCTAGAATAATAGTAACAATATGACTCTGGAGGATTTATTTATGAAAATTTTGATTGCTGACGATGATAAAGAAATCGTTGAATTATTAAGTATCTATGTTCACAATGAAGGCTATGAAGCAGTAAAGGCTTATGATGGGAAAGAAGCATTATCTAAAATCAGAACAATCCCTGATATTGAATTACTTATTTTAGATATCATGATGCCAGAGATGGACGGGATGCAAGTAGTGAAAGAGCTGCGAAAAGAATCTCAAATCCCAATCATTATGCTGACAGCAAAAACTACTGATATGGATAAGATCAAAGGACTGGTGGCTGGTGCAGATGATTATGTAACCAAACCGTTTAATCCATTAGAAGTAATGGCCAGAGTAAAGTCTCTATTACGGCGTACAAAAATGCAGATTGCCCCAGATCAGCCTGATGTATTAGAAGTAAATGCATTAATCATCAATAAAGACTCTCATGAAGTTAAAACAATCGATGGGAAAGAAATCCAGTTAACAGCTTTGGAATTCGGTATCCTCTACTTGCTTGCTAGTCATCCTAATCGAGTATTTAGCGCGGATGAAATTTTTGAGCGTGTTTGGAAACAAGAAAGTATTGTCTCTGCTAAAACTGTCATGGTTCATGTTAGCCATTTAAGAGATAAGATCGAAGAAGCAACTGGTGGTGAAAAAGTCATTCAAACCGTTTGGGGAGTGGGCTATAAAATTGACGCAAGATAGTAAACGAGCAACTGAAAAACGCCGTCGGATCAACTTGACTTCAAAAGAAATCAGCGAATTGTTAGCGGAAGGAATCATCACGATCATTCTTTTACTTCTATTAAATGTTTCTATTTTGGTTGTTATCAGTTCGGTAATCAATAGTTCACCTTCTTTGACAAATGCGATTTGGGATTCAAAGAATATTTTTGCGGAACGATTGAACACTGATTTATTTTGGAACGGTCGAAACTTTATTATTCCCTTTTTCTTTCTATTAGATATTGGTGTTTTGTATTGGCGTTTGATTCGAAGATATCGCCAAATGCAATTACGACATATCATCAGTGAACTTCATTACATCGCAAATGGAAATTATGATCATCGTATCCCTTTTGAACTTAGTGGTGACTTAAGCCGAGTTGTAACAAGTATCAATGGATTGGTAGATAGCACAGTAGCAGCGATTGAAGACGAACGTAAAATCGAGAAATCAAAAGATGAATTGATCACAAATGTTAGTCACGATATCCGTACCCCTCTTACTTCTATCATTGGATATCTAGGATTGATAGAAGATGGTCAGTATCACTCAGAAGAAGATCTTTTAAAGTATACACATACCGCTTATATTAAAGCAAAGCAGATGAAATCTTTAGTGGACGACTTATTTGAATACACTAAGGTACGCCAGCCTGCTGTCCCAGTAAATTTTTCTGCCTTTGATATGATCCAGTTGATCGAACAGTTAGCTGCTGATTTTGAGTTGGAAGCTTCTAAAAAAAATATCCAAATACTTGTGCAGTCAAAAGTAGATTCCCTTATCATGGATGGCGATACAGAAAAACTTGTACGTGTCTTCAATAATCTTTTGACGAATGCGTTGAAATATGGAAAAGGAGCTACGAAGATCGTGATCGAAGTAGAACGTGTCGGTTCAGAAGTTGTTGCAACGGTCAAAAATAATGGAGCAATGATCCCACAACAGGCAATCGATAATCTATTCGACCGTTTTTATCGTGTAGAAGAATCTCGGTCACAAGCAACTGGAGGAACTGGGCTTGGTTTAGCAATCGCTCAAAGTATTGTGGCTTTACATGGTGGCTACATTTATGCAAAATCAGATAAGCAATGGACTTCTTTCATCATGCACCTTCCAATCAAGAAAAATGAAAAATTACCTATTGATGCACAGGAAGTTATTGACGAAAGCTGAAATATTCGCTATTCTTATTACAATTATTAGAATAAATGAAAAACACAGAACCCAGTACACTTTATTCTTTTTCAGAGAGCTGATGGCAGGTGCAAATCAGCAAAGGATAATTTGGAAGTTCCAGTTCGTTTACGTGCCCTTTCGAAATAAGAAAGGTCGGTTCAACAGCCGTTATGTGTTCAACAAGTGCAGCTTATGCTGAACTTGGGTGGTACCGCGAATTTCAGACTGATTCGTCCCAAGAATAATGGGATGGATCAGTCTTTTTTTATTTTCAAAAAGGAGGAAATCATATGTTAGATGTAAAAATGATGCGACAAAATATCGAAGAAGTACAAGAAAAATTAATGACTCGGGGCGTTAAAAAAGAAACATTAGCTGAATTCATGGAACTAGATGAAAACCGCCGCAAATTACTAGTCAAAAGTGAAGAATTGAAAAAATATCGAAATGACGTTTCTGCTGAGATCGCTCAATTGAAGCGTGCAAAAGAAGATGCTTCTGCTAAAATCGCTGAAATGAAAGAAGTTGGCGGCAACATCAAAGCATTGGATACTGAAATTGCTGAAGTAGATGAAAAATTGAAACAAATCGCCACTACTTTGCCAAACCTTCCCCATGATTCTGTGCCAGTTGGATCAGATGAAGAGGACAATGTAGAAATCCGTCGTTGGAGCGAACCACGTACATTTGCTTTTGAGCCAAAACCACACTGGGAAATTGCAGAAAATCTTGATATTTTAGACTTTGAACGTGGCGCAAAAGTAGCCGGTAGCCGTTTTGTTTATTATAAAGGGCTGGGCGCTCGATTAGAACGTGCAGTCTACAACTTCATGCTTGATCAGCATATTTACGAACACGGCTATACTGAAATGATCACTCCTTATATCGTCAACAGTAAAGCGATGTTTGGTACAGGACAATTTCCAAAATTCAAAGAAGATGTTTTCCAATTGGAGAATACTGATTTAACATTGATTCCGACAGCTGAAGTCCCATTGACTAACTATTATAATGATGAAATTTTAGATGGTGCGGATTTACCTGTTTATTTCACTGCGCTAAGTCCTGCTTTTCGTTCTGAAGCTGGAAGTGCCGGTCGGGATACTCGAGGACTGATCCGTCTTCACCAATTCAATAAAGTAGAAATGGTCAAATTCTCGGATGCAGAACATTCTTACGAAGAATTGGAAAAAATGACAGCTGATGCAGAAGATATCTTGAAAAAACTGCATTTGCCTTATCGTGTAATGGCCTTATCAACTGGAGACATGGGCTTTTCTGCAGCTAAAACTTATGATTTAGAAGTATGGATTCCTGCACAAGATACTTATCGTGAAATCAGTTCTTGTTCTAACTGTGAAGATTTCCAAGCACGCCGCGCCATGATTCGTTATCGCGATAATGATGGAAAAATCCACTATGCTCATACTTTGAATGGTTCAGGACTTGCGGTTGGCCGTACAGTAGCTGCCATTTTGGAAAACTACCAAAATGAAGATGGTTCTGTCACAGTTCCAGAAGCGCTCGTTCCTTATATGGGTAATCTGAAAGTTATTAAATAGAGAGGTTGTGAAAAAGCTGTCCTGCATCAAGTAATAAGAACTGCCAAACCAAAATAGTTCCTCATAATTTTGCCGTTTGTTGAGCTAATACCGAGGGCCAGCTGATTGAACACTGTTTATCAGAGGTTGTGAAAAAGCCGCTTAGTTTCGA
>NZ_KV817741.1:0-1894 GCF_001814765.1 Enterococcus sp. HMSC061C05 | reverse complement strand
GAATATTGTGACTTGTGACCGAGGAATTGGCAGGAGAACACCGTTTACCAAGAAGTCGTAAGCCTGCCGTTTCGCTCCAAACCACAAGGAGTAATTTCAAAAAACAGCTCTTCATATTTTATGAATATTGTACTTGTGATTCGGAGTTGGCAAGGAAACATTTTTTATTCAAAAAAAGAGTGGTGACACAACATGTGTTACCACTCCTTTTTAGTATTTTTAAGATTCAACTGAATAGTTTGGTGCTTCTTTCGTGATTTGTACATCATGAGGGTGTGATTCTTTTAATCCGCTGCCGCTCATTTGGATGAATTGCGCTTCATCACGTAATTGCTGTAAATTGGCTGCCCCAACATAACCCATTCCTGAACGCAAACCGCCGATCATTTGGAAAATAATGTCTGCAACACTTCCTTTGTAAGCAACCCGACCTTCGATTCCTTCTGGTACTAATTTATTTGCTTCATTGACACTACCTTGGAAGTAACGGTCTTTTGAACCTTTTTCCATCGCGCCTAATGAACCCATACCTCGGTATGTTTTGAATCGACGTCCTTGGAAGATTTCGAATTCACCTGGTGATTCATCTGTCCCCGCCAACATGCTGCCTAACATAACTGCATGTCCGCCGGCAGCTAATGCTTTGACGATGTCACCAGAGTACTTGATTCCTCCGTCTGCAATAATCGCTTTGCCATATTGACGAGCAACTGATGCTGCATCATAGATGGCTGTGAGCTGAGGTACACCTACACCAGCTACCACACGTGTCGTACAAATCGATCCTGGTCCGATACCGACTTTTACGACATCCACCCCTGCATCATATAAAGCTTTTGTCGCTTCAGCCGTCGCAACGTTCCCAGCAATCAATGTTGCATCTGCAAAAGTTGAACGGATTTCTTGGATTTTTCGGATTACACCTGCACTATGTCCATGAGCTGTATCGATGATGATTGCATCTACCCCTGCTTCTAATAAAGCATTCGCACGCTCGAATGTATCGCTTGTTACACCAACAGCTGCTGCTACAAGCAATCGACCATGTTCATCTTTTGCTGCATTTGGAAATTCGATCACTTTCTCGATATCTTTGATCGTGATCAATCCGCTTAAACGACCTTCGTTATCAACGATTGGTAATTTTTCGATTTTATGTTTTTGCAAAATCTTTTCTGCATCTTTTAGAGAGGTACCTACTGGGGCAGTCACTAAGTTGTCTTTTGTCATCACATCAGCAATCGGCATGTGGTAATCTGTTACAAAACGCATGTCGCGGTTTGTAATGATCCCTACCAATTTTCTGTTTTCAAGTGTTTCAACGATCGGCACACCACTGATACGGTATTTGCTCATCAATTCTTCTGCGTCTGCTACAAGATGCTGTGGCGTTAAGAAGAACGGATCAATGATGACGCCACTTTCAGAACGTTTGACTTTTCTTACTTCATCCGCTTGCTGGCTGATCGTCATGTTTTTATGGATCACACCTAATCCGCCTTGTCTTGCCATAGCGATGGCCATCTTGCTGTCGGTAACGGTATCCATACTTGCACTGATGATTGGAATATTCAACTTAATATTTTTAGCTAATTGTACGCTCATATCCACTTCGTTTGGTAACACGTGACTTTCTGCTGGTATCAATAAGACATCATCAAAAGTAAATCCTTTTTTCGTGAACTTTGTTTCCCAGTTGGACATTTTTAGTACCACTCCTCTAATTTAGTTTATCTATTAAAATAATTGATTTTTTCATTTAAGTCAATGATCTACATGGAATCAAATTAGCTTTCTCATAGAATACCAATATAAACCGCTTACATCTGTGTATATACTAAAAGAGAGTGCGACAGAAGTGGTTAGCTGATTGAACACCGTTTAAGAAAGAGGT
>NZ_KV817740.1:23283-77477 GCF_001814765.1 Enterococcus sp. HMSC061C05 | reverse complement strand
TTCTTATTGCTTGATGCAGGACAGCTTTTTTACAACCTCTTATTCATATTTCACTTCATACAAATAAAGTCCTTCAGGATGTGCTGTAGGTCCTGCTGCATTACGATCTTTTTTCGCAATAATCGCTGGGATACTATCTTCAGGCAATCGGCCATTACCAATTTTCAATAGCGTTCCTACTAAGATACGTATCATCTTATACAAGAAGCCATTTCCTCTAAAAGTAAACAACAGTTCGTCTTTTGTTTCATTGACCTCCATCTTAGCCTCATAGATCGTACGTACTTTATCCTCTATCGAGCTTCCTGATGCACAAAAAGAGGTGAAATCGTGGGTCCCCAATAAATCAGGTAGCGCCCGCTGGATTTTTCCCAAATCAAGTGGGTAAGGATAATAACTGGCATAATGACGTCGAAAGGGACTGCGTGGCTTGCCTATATCCACTCGAAATTGATAAGTTTTTTCTTTGACCAAATATCTTGCATGAAATTCTTCTGAAACGATTTCTACTTTTCTTACAGCGATATCCTCTGGTGACTGGGTATCTAACGCAAAACGCATTCGTTCTAATGGGCGTTCTTCTGGATAATCAAAATGGATCACTTGCCCGATTGCATGTACTCCGGCATCTGTCCTTCCCGAACCAAAGACCGTGATTTCTTTCCCGTTTGCCATTCTTTGTAATGTTGTTTCTACTTCTTCTTGAACAGTACGTCCATTTGGCTGTTTCTGGAACCCATTGAAATTTGTTCCGTCGTATGCAATGATTGCTTTGTAACGTACCATGGTTTTCTCTCCTTTGTTTCTAAAAAGTTGTCTAGAAATAGTGGTTTTTCCAGATAATGTTGTTTGTTCTTTTTTTCAAATAAAAGAAAGAGGCCTGTGACATTAGTCTGCCACAGACCCTAATGCTTCTTGTCATACACTGTTCGCATCCTTTCTTGCAAATAGATTAGCAAGAAAAGGATAGATAGCGGTCCACTGAACGTTTATCCTCTTAAAAAGATCAGCAGCACGGTTAATAATATAAAAGCAATGATAACCATCGTGTCTCTATTATGCCAATGCAAGACACGATATTTCGTTCTTCCTTCCCCGCCCTTGTAGCCCCTTGCTTCCATAGCGGTCGCAAGATCTTCCGCTCGGTTGAAACTGCTAACAAATAAAGGAATCAGCAAAGGAATGACTGCTTTCATTTTCTGAACTAGATTGCCTTCACCAAAGTCAACACCACGCGCGCGCTGAGCGTTCATGATCTTTTCTGTTTCATCCATCAATGTAGGCACAAAACGAAGCGCAATCGACAGCATCAAAGAAATTTCGTGGACTGGGAACCGTACGGCTTTCAATGGACGAAGCAAGTACTCAATCGCATCAGATAATTCCAAAGGCGGTGTAGTAAGCGTGAGTAGCGTCGACATAAAAATAATCAACACGAATCGGCAGAAAATAAAGAGACCGTTCATCACACCAAATTCAGTGATATGGAAAACACCCCAACTCCAATAAGTTTCTCCGCCACTAGTAAACAAGACTTGCAAAGCTACAGTAAAGAGGATCAGCCAAATCAATGGGCGAATACCTCGGATAAAAAATTTCAAGTCTACTTTTGATAAGAAGACAGAAAATAATGTGAAAACTGCCAATACAAGATATGTTTCCCAATTATTTGCTAAAAAAATGATACCAATAAAATAAAAACTGGCTAATAATTTGGCTCGGGGATCCAATCGATGGATCAAGGAATCTCCTGGCATATAACGACCAAATATCAATTTATTCATCATGGGCATTTCCTCCAGCAGAATGGATGATGGCGTCTGCTAATTCTTCAGCTGTCAAAGGTAAGGTAGTGAAGTCCATCCCTTTAGCCATTAATTCTTCTGCAAATTCTGTGGCAGTAGGTACACCTAACTGTTTTTCTTTTAGCCATTCGATGTTTTGAAAAACCTCTTGAGGCTGCCCGCTATTAACGATTCGCCCCTTCTCCAGTACATAGACATAGTCTGCAAAATTGGCTACATCATCCATTAAATGCGTCACTAAAACAATAGTAATCTGTTGTTCCTTATGAAGACGCCAAAACATCTCCATCATTTCTTTTCTTCCCTGAGGATCAAGTCCTGCCGTTGGTTCATCCAATACAAGTACTTCAGGCTTCATGGCAAGCACACCAGCGATTGCTACTCTACGCATTTGCCCTCCTGAAAGTTCAAATGGTGAACGTTCCAAATAGCTTTCATCCAGTCCAACTTGTTCTAATGTTTCTTTTGCTAGTATCAGCGCTTCTTCTTCACTGACACCAAAGTTTTTAGGACCGAAGGCAATATCTTTTGCCACCGTTTCTTCGAATAGCTGTGCTTCTGGAAACTGAAAGACGATGCCGACTTTTTTTCGGATAGGCTTTAGATTTTTATTATCCGTATCTGGCTGAATGTCGCGTTCTCCAATATGGACGGTACCGCTTGTTGGCTTAACAAGCGCATTCAAATGTTGGAGTAAAGTTGATTTCCCGCTTCCGGTATGCCCTACTAATGCAGTATAACTGTTTTCTTTGATCGTCATATTGATGTCAAATAAGGCTCGTTGTTCAAATGGTGTATTCGGCTGATAAGTGAAGTCTACTTGTTCAAAACGGATGTCCATAACCAATCCACCATCCTTTCTTCTGTCATATATTCACTTGGCACATCTACCCCACGTTCTTTCAGTGCACGTTTCAGTTTTTCAGGAAATGGTAGATCTAGACCTAAATCGATCAGTTCAGGCCCCGCAGAAAAGATTTCTTTTGGTGTACCTTCACGGACAAGTTCTCCTTGTCTCATCACTAGTATCCGATTAGCATTAGCTGCCTCATCAATATCATGAGTGATAGATATAACGGTCAATTGACTTTCTTCTTTGATCTTCTTGATCGTAGAAATCACTTCTTCACGGCCTTCTGGATCTAGCATACTTGTTGCTTCATCTAAAATAATGATATCAGGTCGTAAGGCAACCACGCCGGCAATAGCAACACGTTGTTTTTGTCCTCCTGATAAACGAGCAGGCTCGCGTGTAGCAAACTCAGCCATTCTAACTTTCTCAAGTGCATCTTTCACACGTATCAGCATTTCTTCTCTGGGAATCCCTTGATTTTCAAGACCAAACGCAACGTCATCTTCTACTGTCGAACCAACGAACTGATTGTCTGGATTTTGAAAAACCATTCCAACCATTTGCCGGATCGTCCAAATGTTTTCTTCATCCAATACTTGATTTCCGACTTTCACGACCCCTGATTCTGGCAGAAGTAGCCCATTGATTGTTTTGGCAAGTGTCGATTTTCCTGAACCGTTGTGTCCAATAATAGCGATCCACTCACCTTTATCAATTGTAAAGGAGACATCTTTCAATGCGGGGCGAAGATCATCTGGCTGGTATTTGTAATTTATTTTCTCTAATTCAATAATTGGCTCCATGATTACTCCTTCTTCATCCTAAAGTTCCTACTAACACTATCAAAAAAAGACAAAATTTTCAATTATTTCTCGCTTAAAATGTTTTTTTATGCCTTCAAGCAGAGCTGTCATGACAGTTAATTGAAGGTATAAAAAAACACTTTATGATGAGTGCTTACTCCCCAAGCGATATTCGCTTGAGGAGCAGCGCTGAGCTAGACTCGGAAAAATATCTTCCAACATCATAACACTCTAAAAGAATCATCTATAAAGTGATGTTATTAGTGTGATTTTAGACAAGTTCTAAGACAACCATTGGTGCACCATCACCGCGTCTTGGTTCTGTCTTCAAAATGCGTGTGTATCCGCCTTGACGTTCTGCGTAACGAGGTGCAATATCGTTGAATAGTTTTTGTAAAGCTGATTCAATGACGATGTCCTCATTTTCTTCACGCACGCTGGCAACTTCATTACGTACGAAAGCCGCAGCTTGACGACGTGCATGCAAATCTCCGCGTTTACCTAAAGTGATCATTTTTTCTGCAGTTGAGCGAACTTCTTTCGCACGAGCTTCAGTAGTCACAATACGTTCGTTGATTAATAAATCAGTTGTTAAATCACGCAACATCGCTTTACGTTGGCTAGATGTGCGTCCTAGTTTACGATAACTCACGTTGGTTTCCCTCCTTCGTAAAAGGTTTTAATCTTCTTTACGTAAACCTAAACCTAAGTCGTGCAATTTTGCTTTAACTTCTTCTAATGATTTACGTCCTAAGTTACGGACTTTGATCATTTCAGGCTCAGATTTATTTGTAAGTTCTTGTACAGTATTGATTCCTGCACGTTTCAAACAATTGTAAGAGCGAACAGACAAGTCTAACTCTTCGATCGTCATTTCCAACATTTTTTCTTTTTGTGTTTCTTCTTTTTCGACCATGATTTCAGCATTTTTTGCTTCATCAGTTAAGTTCACAAAAATATCCAAATGTTCAGTCATGATTTTCGCAGATAAACTCATTGCTTCCAACGGTTCGATTGAACCATCTGTCCAAATCTCCATCGTCAATTTATCAAAATCTTCACGGTGTCCAACACGTGTGTTCTCAACTTGATAGTTCACACGACGAACAGGTGTGTAGATTGAATCGACTGGAAGAACGCCAATTGGCATATCTTCTTTTTTATTTTCATCTGCTTGAACATAACCACGTCCAGGTTTCACTGTTAAGCGAGCATGGAACGTAGCTCCTTCAGAGACACTACAGATGTACATATCTTTGTTAAGAATTTCTACATCACTATCAACGATAATATCGCCAGCAGTTACTGTAGCAGGTCCGGTAATATCGATTTCAAGGGTTTTTTCTTCTTGGCCATACATTTTCAGCGCTAAGCCTTTAATGTTCAAGATGATTTGAGTGACGTCTTCTCTAACACCTTTAATGGTAGAGAATTCATGCAGTACACCATCGATTTGAATATTAGTGATGGCAGCACCTGGCAAAGAAGATAATAAAATACGACGTAGGGAATTCCCTAAAGTAGTCCCATACCCTCTTTCAAGAGGTTCAACGATGAACTTGCCATAATCTTTTTCTTCATCAATTTTTGCGATTCTTGGTTTTTCGAACTCAATCATTCTTATCTTTACCCCTTTCAAAACGAAAAGTGTCTTGTTCAATGACGTTACTGATAAAACTCAAAATGAGCGGCACTCATTAAACACGACGGCGTTTTGGAGGGCGGGCACCATTATGAGGAACTGGAGTCACGTCACGAATTGCAGTCACTTCTAAACCTGTAGCTTGTAATGAACGAATTGCTGCTTCACGTCCAGAACCAGGTCCTTTAACTGTTACTTCAACAGTCTTTAATCCGTGTTCCATTGCTGCTTTTGTAGCAGTTTCTGCTGCCATTTGAGCGGCAAAAGGAGTTGATTTTTTGCTTCCTTTGAAACCTAATGAACCAGCTGATGACCACGCTAATGCATTTCCGTGAGTATCAGTGATCATGATGATAGTGTTATTGAATGTAGAATGGATATGTGCAATACCTGCTTCTATATTCTTCTTCACACGGCGTTTACGATTCACTTTTTTTGCTGCCATGAAGTTTTAACCTCCTTCACTTAAGAATTATTTTTTCTTGCCAGCGATAGCGCGAGCTGGGCCTTTACGAGTACGTGCATTGTTTTTCGTGTTTTGTCCACGAACAGGCAATCCACGGCGATGACGGATTCCACGGTAAGAACCGATTTCCATCAAACGTTTGATGTTCAAGTTCACTTCACGACGAAGATCCCCTTCAACTTTTAATTTATCTACTTCTGCACGGATAGCATCTGTTTGTTCATTCGTTAATTCACGAACGCGAACATCTTCAGATACACCAGCATCAGCTAAGATCTTTTTAGCAGTAGTGTTACCAATACCATAGATATAAGTAAGTGAAACTACCACACGTTTATCACGAGGAATATCTACTCCTGCAATACGAGCCATATTTATAGCACCTCCAATTATCCTTGACGTTGTTTATGTTTTGGATTTGCTGGGCAAATCACCATAACGCGTCCTTTACGACGAATTACTTTACAATGTTCGCACATTGGTTTTACTGATGGTCTTACTTTCATGATAATACCTCCTGTAGTTTTACGGAGTACAATTATTTAAAGCGATAAGTAATACGGCCACGGTTAAGATCGTATGGAGACAATTCAACCGTTACTTTGTCACCAGGTAAGATACGGATGTAATGCATACGAATTTTACCTGAAACAGTAGCAAGAACTTGGTGTCCGTTTTCTAGTTCAACTTTAAACATTGCATTCGGCAAAGTTTCGACGACTGTACCTTCGACTTCAATCATATCTTCTTTTGCCACGCACAGTACCTCCTTGTACTTGTTTCGCATTTTCACACGATAAAATGGCGGAAACTGCAGTTCCCACCTCAAAATTCTCAAAATGGATCATCTAGAGGATTCTCTAGAAGTCGGACTGACATATTCTATCATAATTTATTGAACTTGACAAGAGTAACTGCATAATGCAAGTCGGCTACGGGCAATCGTGCTATTTTTCAATGATTTTTTGTACATCTGCAAATACAGCATCGATTTCACGAGCACCATCAATAGTGTTTAGCAAACCTTGTTCTTTATAATAAGCCAAGATTGGTTCACTATTTTTGATGTTGATAGCCAGACGATTTTTAACCGTCTCAGGTTTATCATCTTCTCTTTGATAGAATTCATGCCCACCGCAACGATCACATGTGTCTTCAACTTTTGTAGGGTTGAAAATTTTATGGTAAGTTGCTCCACAATTGCTGCAGATAAATCGGCCGGCTAGACGTTCGACCAAGATTTCTTCACCAACATGGATATCGATGACAGCATCAATTTTTTTATTCAAATCTTTTAGCATTGCGTCCAGAGCTTTTGCTTGATCTAGTGTACGTGGAAAGCCGTCTAATAAGAAGCCTTTCTCTGTATCTGGTTCAGCTAGTCGCTCTTTCACGATTCCATTTGTTACTTCATCAGGAACTAATGCACCTTTATCCATATAAGACTTTGCTTCCAGGCCAAGAGCTGTTTCGTTTTGCATCGCTGCGCGGAACATATCTCCTGTTGAGATGTGCGGAATACCATAAGCGTCAATGATTTTTTCAGCTTGTGTTCCTTTACCTGCGCCTGGCAGCCCCATTAAAATGAGGTTCATTGTTTTCCCTCCTAATAAATGTGTGAGAACGTGTGTTGAGGAAGAACCTCAACACGCTTTCTTACTCAATGAATCCAACATATTTACGTTTCAGCATTAAGCCTTCTAACTGTTTCGCAGTTTCTAAAGCTACACCGATAACGATCAGTAAGCTTGTACCGCCTAATCCGATTGATTGTGGAAGATCCCAAACCATTTGAGCAATGATTGGAAGTAATGCCACTAAACCAAGGAAGACTGCACCAACTGTACTTAAACGCATCAGTAATCTTGAGACATACTCTTCAGTCCCCTTACCAGGGCGTACGCTTGGTATATAACTTCCTTGCTTTTGCAAGTTTTCCGCTAATTTCTCAGGGTTTACTTGTACAAAGGCGTAGAAGAAAGTGAAGGCAACGATCAGAATCGTATAAATCGTAGCACCAGGTGCTGTATTATAGTTAAAGATCTCCATCATCACTTTATACCAGTTTTCAGAACCGAATCTACCACTCAATGCTTGTAAAACAGCATTTGGCGTAGCAATAAACGAACTAGCAAAGATAACTGGAATAACTCCAGCTGCATTTACTTTCAACGGCAGATAGCTGCTTGTAGGCGCGCCAGCGACACGTTTCGTATATTGGATCGGGATCTTGCGTTCAGCTTGTTGGAAAAATGTTACGAATGTCACGATCAATAAGACCGCTACTAATAAAATGGCCACAAAAATAGCAGATTTCCATATGTCTGAAGGATCGATATTTATAAAGTAATCTTCATAAATTTCTCTGATACTTTCAGGCAATCTAGAAATGATACCTGCAAAAATGATCATTGATACGCCATTTCCGATACCTTTTTCTGTGATCTGTTCTCCTAGCCAAGTAACAAACATCGTACCGGCTGTTAGAATCAAACCGATCGTTACGTAAGTTGCTACGTTAGGATTATTGACGAAACCTAATTGAGCGTATTGGTTGAATCCAGCAGTGATACCGACAGATTGGATAAATGCCAATACTAATGTCAGATATCGAGTGGCTTGATTCAATTTTTTACGTCCCACTTCCCCTTGTTTCGACCATTCAACAAATCGAGGCACGATGTCCATTTGAAGAAGCTGAATGACGATAGAAGCAGTAATGTATGGTGAAACCCCCATTGAGAAAATGGAGAAGTTTTGCATCGCACTACCACTTACCAAGTTCAACATGTTGAAAAATGGCAAAGAAGAAAGGTTTTGCAATGAAGCAGCATTTACGCCTGGTACAGTGATATGTGCACCTAGGCGAAATACAAACAACACAAATACAGTAAATAGGATTTTCGATCTAATGTCTTTTACTTTAAAAGCATCTTTTAATAGTCTAAACATTAGATCACCTCGATTGATCCACCAGCCGCTTCAATTGCTTCTTGAGCTGCTTTAGAGAATTTTGCTGCTTTCACAGTTAATTTCTTGTTTAGTTCCCCGTTAGCTAATACTTTGATTCCAGCTTTTTCGTTTTTCACGATTCCAGCTTCAACTAAAGCAACAGGAGTTACTTCAGCTCCGTCTTCAAAGCGGTTCAATACATCAAGATTGATGACTGCATAGTCTTTACGGTTCACGTTTGTGAATCCTCGTTTTGGTAAACGACGGAACAATGGTGTTTGTCCCCCTTCAAATCCTAAACGCACACCACCGCCTGAACGGGCTTTTTGTCCTTTTTGTCCGCGTCCGGCAGTTTTTCCGTTACCAGATGAAGTACCACGACCAACACGGTTACGTACTTGGCGTGAACCTTCAGCAGGTTTTAATTCATGAAGTTTCATAGGTTTGGCACCTCCTTAATGTTCTAGTTCTGATTTTTTTTAATTAAACTTCTTCAACGTCCACTAGGTGAGAAACAGTATTGATCATGCCTTTAATTGCTTCATTAGAAGGCTTAACCACTGAACTGTTAATCTTTGTAAGACCTAACGCTTTAACTGTATCGCGTTGGTTTTGAGGACGTCCGATAATACTGCGTTTTAAAGTAACTTTTAATTCAGCCATTATTGTTGTCCTCCTTATCCGATTAATTCTTCAACTGATTTGCCGCGAAGTTCTGCAACTTCTTCTGCACGTTTCAATTGTTTCAAACCTTCAACTGTTGCGCGAACAACGTTGATTGGTGTATTTGAGCCTAAAGATTTAGAAGTGATATCTGCTACCCCAGCTAATTCTAATACGGCACGAACTGGTCCGCCAGCAGCAACCCCAGAACCTTCTACAGCAGGTTTCATTAGGATTCTACCACCACTAAAAGCACCGATTACTTCGTGTGGGATTGTTGAACCAACCATAGGTACTTCAACTAAGTTTTTCTTCGCATCTTCAATTGCTTTACGGATTGCTTCAGGAACTTCTTGAGCTTTACCTGTACCAAATCCTACGTGTCCGTTTTTGTCACCGACAACAACTAAAGCAGCAAAACGTAGACGACGTCCACCTTTAACAACTTTTGTTACACGGTTAATTGCAACAACGCGGTCTTCTAATTCCAAATGTTTTGGATCGATATAAACCATGAATGGTATTCCTCCTTCTTCTAAAATTCTAGTCCATTTTCGCGAGCTGCTTCAGCTAAAGCTTGCACACGGCCATGGTAAAGGTATCCACCACGGTCAAAGACTACTACTTTAATGCCTTTTTCAGCTGCACGTTCAGCAACTAGTTTACCGACAGCTTGTGCTGCTTCTGTTTTTGTTCCACCTGAAATTTCTTTATCCAAGGTAGAGGCACTTGCTAGCGTTACACCCGCTACGTCATCAATAATTTGAGCGTAGATGTTTTTGTTAGAACGAAAAACGTTCAAGCGTGGGCGCTCAGCAGTACCAGAGATATTGTTACGTACACGACGATGTCTCTTTTGACGTGTTTTGTTCTTATCTGGTTTTGTAATCACAATTGTCACCTCTTTATTTTTATTGTACTACTATTTCAAGCAGTAAATACGTTTCGAAAAATAGAAGCTGCGGCACAAGTAGAAATTTATTTTTTTGAAGGTAAACTTCAGCCAAATACCTTTTTCCTGCTGCTGGCTTCTATGCAATTTTTCTAAACGATTATTTACCAGTTTTACCTTCTTTACGGCGTACATATTCGCCAACATAACGAATACCTTTACCTTTATAAGGTTCTGGAGGACGAGTTCCGCGAATATTTGCAGCTAATTCGCCAACTTCTTCTTTGTTCGCACCTTTAACAATTACTTGTGTGTTAGCTGGTACTTCAACAGTTACTCCAGCTGGTGGTGTGATTTCTACTGGATGTGAGTAACCAACGTTCAATACAAGTTTTGATCCTTGTAATTGTGCACGGTACCCAACCCCGATTAGTTCTAACGCTTTTTGGAATCCTTCGCTGACACCTACAACCATGTTGTTGAAGTTCGCACGAGTTGTTCCATGAATTGTTTTCATTTCTTTACTGTCGTTTGGACGAGTGAAAGTCACTTCGTTTCCTTCGATATTCATTTTGATATCTGCTGAGAAAGTACGAGTCAATTCACCTTTTGGTCCTTTAACTGTAACGTTGTTTCCTTCTTGAGTAACTGTTACTCCTTCAGGGATCACAACGACTTTATTTCCGATACGGCTCACTTAAAGACACCTCCTTGTAGATTCTACTTGATTACCATACGTAAGCGATAACTTCGCCGCCGATATTTTTTTCACGAGCTTCTTTATCAGTGACAACACCTTCAGAAGTCGAAATGATTGCGATACCTAAACCGTTCAATACTTTTGGTACTTCGTCAGCTTTGACATAAGCACGCAAACCTGGTTTAGAGATACGTTTTAAGTTTGTGATAACACGTTCGCCGTTTTTACCAAATTTTAGGAAAACACGGATCACGCCTTGTTTGTCATCTTCGATGTATTCAACATCACGAACGAAACCTTCACGTTTCAAGATTTCAGCGATGTCACGTTTAATTTTTGATGCAGGTACTTCTAAAGACTCATGTTTAACCATGTTTGCGTTACGGATACGAGTTAGAAAATCTGCAATTGGATCTGTCATGACCATTGATCTTTTACCTCCTTCTTATGCGAATTTACTTTTTACCAGCTAGCTTTCTTCACGCCGGGAATTTGACCTTTATAGGCAAGTTCGCGGAAGCAAATACGGCAAAGATGGAACTTACGATAAACTGAATGTGGACGTCCGCAACGTTCGCAACGAGTATAAGCTTGTGTTGAAAATTTTGCAGGACGTTTGTTTTTAGCAATCATTGATTTTTTAGCCACGTAGTTCGCCTCCTTTAATTATTTTTGGAATGGCATGCCTAATTGTGTCAACAACTCACGAGATTCTTCATCAGAGTTTGCTGTTGTTACAATAACGATGTCCATACCACGTACTTTATCTACTAAATCATAATCTACTTCTGGGAAGATCAATTGTTCTTTAATACCTAAAGTATAGTTTCCACGACCGTCAAAGGCTTTTTTACTTACACCATGGAAGTCACGTACACGTGGTAGTGAAACTGAAACCAATTTGTCTAAGAATTCGTACATTCTTTCTCCGCGCAATGTAACTTTTGCACCAATTGGCATTCCTTCACGTAAACGGAATCCAGCGATTGATTTTTTAGCTTTTGTAATCATTGGTTTTTGACCAGTGATCAAAGTTAATTCTTCAACTGCTTTATCTAAGTTTTTAGCGTTTGATACCGCATCACCAACACCCATGTTGATGACGATTTTTTCAACTTTAGGTGTTTGCATAACAGAGCTATAGTTAAATTTTTCCATCAATGATGGAGTTACTTCTTTAAGATATTTTTCTTTTAGGCGGTTCATTCAGTAAGACCCTCCTTCCTTAAACTTTTATTTATCTAAAACTTCACCGGTTTTTTTAGAAACACGGACTTTTTTGCCGTCTACTTCTTTGTAGCCAACTCGGCCAGCTACACCAGTAGAGTCAACCACCATCACGTTAGAAACATGAATTGGCGCTTCCATCTCAACAATTCCACCTTGAGGAGCAGCTTGAGAAGGTTTTTGGTGTTTTTTAACGACATTTACACCTTCGACAATAACTTTATCTTTTTTCGGGAACGCTGCTAGTACAACGCCTTCTTTGTTTTTGTCTTTTCCAGTGATAACTTTAACTTTATCGCCTTTTTTAACAAACATAACTGTTTCGCACCTCCTTTGATAAGTGTCTCAAGATTATAAAACTTCTGGTGCTAGTGAAACGATCTTCATGAAGTTGTTTTCACGTAGTTCACGTGCAACTGGCCCAAAGATACGTGTTCCACGAGGGCTTTTATCATCACGAATAATCACTGCAGCATTTTCATCAAATTTAATATATGAACCGTCTGTACGACGAGCTCCTGATTTTGTTCGAACGATAACGGCTTTAACGACGTCACCTTTTTTGACAACCCCACCTGGCGTTGCTTGTTTAACCGTAGCAACGATCACATCACCGATGTTAGCAGTTTTACGACCAGATCCACCAAGGACTTTGATCGTCAAAATTTCACGTGCGCCTGAGTTATCAGCGACTTTTAAACGACTTTCTGCTTGGATCACGTTGTGTATCCTCCTTTCAGATTTTGCATTCAATCTATATAGGAAAATCTCGTGTTATTAGATAATAACTGCTTCTTCGACTACTTCCAACAAACGGAAACGTTTTGTAGCTGATAATGGACGAGTTTCCATAATTCTCACGATGTCGCCAACTTTTGCTGTGTTGTTTTCATCATGCACTTTGTATTTCTTAGAATAGTTCATGCGTTTGCCATAGATAGGGTGGTTTTTCTTTGTTTCGACAGCAACGGTAATTGTTTTATCCATTTTGTCTGAAACCACGCGACCTTGATAAACTTTGCGTTGATTTCTTCCTTCAGTCATACGCTTAATGGCCTCCTTCCATAATTACTTAGCTTGTTCACGCAACACAGTTTTGATGCGTGCAATCGATTTACGTACTTCTTTAATACGTGCAGTGTTTTCTAATTGACCTGTTGCTAATTGGAATCTAAGATTAAACAATTCTTCTTTTAATTGTTTTTCTTGATCAAGCATTTCGGCAGTGGTTAATTCTCTGATTTCTTTAACCTTCATTCGATTCACCACCCATTTCCTCACGTTTTACGATCTTAGTTTTCATTGGTAATTTGTGAGAAGCTAGACGTAACGCTTCACGAGCTACTTCTTCAGGAACGCCTGCGATTTCAAACATGATTTTACCACGTTTTACTGGTGCAACCCATCCTTCAGGTGCCCCTTTACCAGAACCCATACGTACCCCAATTGCTTTGGCAGTATAAGATTTGTGAGGGAAAATTTTAATCCATACTTTCCCACCACGTTTCATGTAACGAGTCATTGCGATACGAGCAGCTTCGATTTGGCGGTTTGTGATCCAATGTGAATCAACAGCTTGCAAACCGTATTCACCGAATGCTACTTCTTTTCCGCCTTTAGCTTCCCCGCGCATTTTTCCGCGGAATTCACGACGGTGTTTTACACGTTTAGGTACTAACATGATTATTTCCCTCCTTTCTCAGTGTTTTTTTTAGTTGGAAGAATTTCTCCACGATAGATCCACACTTTAACTCCTAGTTTTCCGTATGTTGTATCTGCTTCTTCCCATGCGTAATCAATGTCCGCACGTAAAGTATGAAGAGGAACAGTTCCCTCTGAGTATCCTTCTGAACGAGCGATATCTGCTCCGTTTAGACGACCAGATACTTGAGTTTTGATCCCTTGAGCGCCAGCACGCATTGAGCGTTGGATCGCTTGTTTTTGAGCGCGACGGAAAGCAACACGGTTTTCTAATTGACGTGCGATTCCTTCACCTACTAATTTTGCATCTAGATCTGGTTTTTTGATTTCCACGATGTTGATGTGGATTCTTTTACCAGTTAATTTGTTTAATTCTTTTCTTAGGCTTTCGACTTCAGAACCGCCTTTACCAATAACCATACCTGGTTTAGCTGTGTGAATTGAAATGTTTACGCGACCTGTTGCACGTTCGATTTCAACTGTTGATACAGCAGCATCAGCAAGTTTAGTTGAAATAAATTTACGGATTCTTAAATCTTCGTGTAAGAACTCAGCATACTCTTTTTCAGCATACCATTTAGCATCCCAGTCGCGGATGATGCCTACACGCATTCCAATTGGATGTACTTTTTGACCCACTGATTATCCCTCCTTATTTTTCTGATACGACTACCGTGATATGACTTGTACGTTTGTTGATTGGAGAAGCTGATCCTTTTGCACGAGGACGGAAACGTTTCATTGTAGGTCCTTCGTTAACAAAAGCTTCGGTTACTACCAAGTTTTCAACATCTAAGTCAAAGTTATTTTCTGCATTCGCAACTGCTGACATCAATACTTTTTCAATGATTCCAGCAGATTTGTTTGGTGTGAATTTCAAGATTGAAATTGCATCTGCGACACTTTTACCTCTGATAAGGTCAATTACTAAACGGGCTTTTCGAGGTGAAGTGCGAACTGTTTTTGCAGTTGCTTTAGCTGATGTGATTTGTTCTGCCATTTGGATTTATCCTCCCCTCAAATTAGCGTTTCGTTTTCTTATCGTCAGCAGCATGTCCACGATAAGTTCTTGTAGGTGCAAATTCACCTAATTTGTGTCCTACCATGTCTTCTTGGATGTAAACTGGTACATGTTTACGTCCATCATAAACTGCGATGGTATATCCAACAAAACTTGGGAAAACTGTTGAACGGCGTGACCAAGTTTTGATAACTTTTTTCTTTTCAACCCCTGCTTGAGCTTCAACTTTTTTCATTAAATGCTCATCGACAAAAGGTCCTTTCTTTAAACTACGACCCATGGTGAACCTCCTCTCAAAATGTGCGACACATGGTCAAAGTAATTATTTATTTTTGCGACGACGAACAATAAGTTTGTCTGATTTAGCTTTTTTGTTACGAGTTTTGTAACCAAGAGCTGGTTGACCCCAAGGAGAAACTGGTGCTTTACGTCCGATAGGAGCTTTACCTTCACCACCACCGTGTGGGTGATCATTAGGGTTCATTACGCTACCACGTACAGTTGGGCGTTTACGCATCCAACGAGAGCGTCCAGCTTTACCGATGTTGATTAATTCGTGTTGTTCGTTACCTACAGAACCGATTGTTGCGCGGCATGCAGCTAAGATCATACGAACTTCACCAGAGTTCAAGCGGATCAATACGTATTTGCCTTCTTTACCAAGTACTTGAGCACTTGTACCAGCAGAACGGATCAATTGTCCACCTTTACCAGGTTTCATTTCAATGTTGTGGATAACAGTACCAACTGGAATGTTTTCTAATGGAAGAGCATTTCCGACTTTGATATCTGCTTCTGGACCTGAAACAAGTTTCATACCCACTTCTAGTCCTTTAGGTGCTAAGATGTAAGCTTTCACTCCATCTTCATAGTGTACTAACGCGATGTTAGCTGAACGGTTTGGATCATATTCGATCGTTTGAACAGTTGCAACAACGTTGTCTTTGTTACGTTTGAAGTCGATCACGCGATATTGGCGTTTGTGTCCGCCACCTTGATGACGTACAGTGATGCGGCCGTTGTTGTTACGTCCAGCATGGTTTTTCAATGGTTGTAACAATGATTTTTCAGGTGTTGATGTTGTGATTTCAGCAAAATCAGAACCTGTCATGTTACGACGACCATTTGAGGTAGGTTTGTACTTTTTAATCGCCACGTTTTTCCCTCCTAATTTAATGAGTTATCTATTAGTGCTTATTCAGCAGCTTCGAATAATTGGATTTCTTTTGAATCTTCAGTCAATGTAACGATCGCTTTGCGACGTTTTTTTGTATATCCTGCATATTTGCCCATACGTTTGAATTTCGCACGTACGTTCACGATGTTCACGTTTTTGACTTTAACGTCAAAAGCAGCTTCTACCGCTTGTTTTACTAAAGTTTTGTTTGCGCGAGTGTCCACTTCAAAAGTGTATTTCTTGTCATCCATGGCAAGCATTGATTTTTCAGTGATCACTGGGCGTTTGATTACGTCTAGTAAGTTCATTATGCAAGCACCTCCTCAATTTGAGTAAGAGCAGTTTGTGTTGCTAACACTTTTGTATTTGATACAACGTCTAGCACACTCACATTATCAGAAGTTACTACAGAAACGTTTGGTAAGTTACGTGCTGATAAAGCAGCAAAGTCGTTACCTTTTTCTAGAACAACCAATACTTTAGAGTCGATAGATAAGTTAGCAAGAACTTGTTTGAATTCTTTTGTTTTTGGTGCGTCGAAGTTCAAGCCTTCGATTGCTACCAAGTTGTTTTCAGCAACTTTTTCTGACAATACAGATTTCATTGCTAAACGACGAACTTTTTTAGGAAGTTTGTAGCTGTAAGAACGTGGTGTTGGTCCAAAGACTACGCCACCTCCACGCCATTGTGGTGAGCGGATAGATCCTTGACGTGCACGACCTGTTCCTTTTTGACGCCATGGTTTACGTCCACCGCCACGAACAGCGCTACGGTTTTTAACCGCGTGTGTTCCTTGTCTTAATGACGCACGTTGCATTACGATTGCATCGTAAACAACACTTTCATTAGGTTCAATTCCGAAGATTTCTTCGTTAAGTGTGATTTCACCGTTTTGGCTTCCATCTTGTTTGAATAATGCTACATTCGGCATTCCTTAGTTCCTCCTTTCTTCCTACAATTATTTAGCTTTCACAGCTGATTTGATAGTGATTAAAGATTTTTTCGCTCCAGGAACATTACCTTTGATCAAGATAACATTTCTTTCTGCATCTACACGTACAACTTCCAAGTTTTGGATAGTTACGCGGTTGCCACCCATACGGCCAGCAAGACGTTTGTTTTTGAATACACGGTTAGGTGCAACTGGACCCATTGACCCAGGACGACGATGGTAACGAGAACCGTGAGCCATTGGTCCGCGGCTTTGTCCGTGGCGTTTGATAACCCCTTGGAATCCTTTACCTTTCGTAGTACCTGTTACATCAATAATGTCTCCTGCTTGGAAAACATCTACTGTAATTTCTTTTCCTACTTCATATTCTCCTAGCTCAACATTTTTGAATTCACGAATGAAGCGCTTAGGAGCCGTGTTTGCTTTTGCAACATGACCTTTCGCAGGTTTGTTTGATAAAACTTCACGCATATCTTGGTAACCAACTTGAATAGCTTCGTAGCCATCCGTTTCCATTGTTTTCACTTGTAGTACTACGTTTGGCGTAGCTTCTACAACAGTAACTGGAATTAATTCACCAGATTCAGTGAAGATTTGTGTCATTCCCACTTTTTTCCCTAAGATTCCTTTGGTCATGAGTACACCTCCATTATTTTTGTTTTAGTTTTATAATTTGATTTCGATGTTTACACCAGATGGTAAGTCTAGCTTCATCAAAGCATCAACAGTTTTTGGTGTTGGGTTCACAATGTCGATAAGACGTTTGTGTGTACGCATTTCGAATTGTTCGCGTGAATCTTTGTATTTATGAGTCGCACGAATGATTGTGTAAAGACTGCGTTCAGTTGGTAATGGAATTGGACCAGACACGCTAGCTCCAGTTCTTTTTGCAGTTTCCACGATTTTATCCGCTGATTGATCTAAAATACGGTGTTCATACGCTTTTAAACGGATACGAATTTTTTGTTTTGCCATCTTGTTCCCTCCTTCGCCTATTTTGAAAAGTAGACATAGCTCCACGAAAATTTCCGTCACGCTCGTTCGTGGCAAAGCGTCCGGGCGTGTCGCAACCTCTCGTTTCTTAGCCGACGAAATCATTCTGATTACGTCTGTGCAATTCACTAAAGTAAACGCACCTTTGTCATTATAATATATATGAACTCACAACGCAAGGCTTTTTCTTGTAAAAAACATTTTGTTTTCATAAAGTTTCATTTAGAAAACACTAACTCTTGTATTTCGCGTTCCTTCTATTATAATGTCCTGTCTTTTCTTTCCTGATCCTGCAATAAATAAAAAAGCTCGGAACAAAGATCCTGAGATCTTCATTCCGAGCGATTACGTCCGAATAAATGTTGCTTAGTTTTGCTTAATTCAATTAAGCTTTGATTTCTGTAACGACACCGGCACCAACTGTACGTCCGCCTTCACGGATTGAGAATTTAGTACCGTTTTCGATAGCGATTGGGTGGATTAATTCAACTTCCATTGTTACGTTGTCGCCAGGCATAACCATTTCAGTTCCTTCTGGCAATTCAACAACACCTGTTACGTCAGTTGTACGGAAGTAGAATTGTGGACGGTAGTTAGTGAAGAATGGAGTATGACGTCCACCTTCTTCTTTTGTCAACACATATACTTCTGCAGAGAATTTTGTATGAGGTGTGATTGTACCTGGTTTAGCTAAAACTTGTCCACGTTGGATGTCTTCACGTGCAACACCACGTAGTAAAGCACCAATGTTGTCTCCAGCTTCAGCGTAGTCTAACAATTTACGGAACATTTCAACACCAGTAACTGTTGTTTTTGAAGTTTCTTCAGCAATACCAACAACTTCAACTTCGTCACCAACGCGAACTTGTCCACGTTCAACACGACCTGTAGCAACAGTACCACGTCCAGTGATTGAGAACACGTCTTCAACTGGCATCATGAATGGTTTGTCGTTGTCACGTTCTGGAGTTGGGATGTATTCGTCAACTGCAGCCATCAATTCAAGAATTTTTTCTTCGTATGAAGCGTCGCCTTCTAAAGCTTTCAAAGCTGAGCCAGCAACTACAGGAACATCGTCACCAGGGAATTCGTATTCTGTTAATAGGTCACGAACTTCCATTTCAACTAATTCTAGTAATTCTTCGTCATCAACCATGTCTACTTTGTTCAAGAATACAACGATGTAAGGAACACCAACTTGACGAGACAATAGGATGTGTTCACGAGTTTGAGGCATTGGGCCATCAGCAGCAGAAACTACCAAGATAGCTCCGTCCATTTGAGCAGCACCAGTGATCATGTTTTTAACGTAGTCCGCGTGTCCTGGGCAGTCAACGTGAGCGTAGTGGCGTGTATCTGTTTCATACTCAACGTGAGCTGTTGAGATTGTGATTCCGCGTTCGCGTTCTTCTGGAGCACCATCGATTTGATCGTAAGCCATAGCTTGGCCGCCGTTTTTCTTAGATAGTACAGTTGTGATTGCAGCTGTTAATGTAGTTTTACCATGGTCAACGTGTCCGATAGTACCAATGTTAACGTGTGGTTTAGAACGGTCAAATTTTTCTTTTGCCATTTTAAAATGTCCTCCTAAAAATACAATATATTTTTTATTTGTCTGATAGGTATATGATGTACACAAGGTACACCACATGCCCATATCATCGATAATTATTTTACACGAAACTATATTAAAAATATAGTCTCTTTGGATAATCTCTTTGCAGGACTATCCGGTTTTAAGAAATTATTCAGCTTTTCCGCCGTTTTTCTTAATGATTTCTTCTTGTACTGATTTTGGTACATCTTCGTAGTGGTCAAATGTCATTGTAAATGTACCACGACCTTGAGTAGCAGAACGAAGAGTTGTAGCATAACCAAACATTTCAGCAAGTGGAACCATCGCACGAACAACTTGTTGGCCGCCAGCGCGAGCTTCCATACCTTCAACACGTCCACGACGAGCAGTTACGTGGCCCATAACATCACCTAAGTAATCTTCAGGGATAACAACTTCTACAGCCATGATTGGTTCAAGGATTACTGGATTAGCTTTCTTAGCTGCTGCACGTAATGCCATAGAAGCAGCAACACGGAAGGCAGTTTCATTTGAATCGACATCATGGTATGAACCATCGTAAAGTTTAGCTTTGATATCTACTAATGGATAGCCAGCTAAGACACCATTTTCCATAGCATCTTTCAAACCAGTTTCAACAGCTGGAATGTATTCACGAGGAACAACCCCACCGACGATCGCATTTTCAAATTCGAAACCAGCACCTTCTTCGTTTGGTGTAAATTCGATCCATACGTGACCATATTGACCTTTACCACCAGACTGACGTACAAACTTACCTTCGGCTTGAGTGCCAGCACGGAAAGTTTCACGGTAAGATACTTGAGGCGCACCTACGTTAGCTTCAACTTTGAATTCACGACGCATACGGTCAACGATGATATCTAAGTGAAGTTCACCCATACCAGCGATGATTGTTTCGCCTGTTTCCACGTTTGTTTCAGCACGGAAAGTAGGATCTTCTTCAGATAGTTTTTGTAAAGCCACACCCATTTTATCTTGGTCAGCTTTTGATTTAGGTTCAATAGCGACTTGGATAACTGGTTCTGGGAATTCCATTGATTCAAGAATAACTAGATTCTTTTCATCACATAGTGTGTCCCCAGTAGTTGTGTCTTTCAAACCAACAGCAGCAGCGATATCTCCAGCGTAAACTTCAGAGATTTCTGAACGAGAGTTGGCATGCATCTGTAAGATACGACCAACACGTTCGCGTTTGCCTTTTGTTGCGTTTTGTACGTATGAACCTGATTTTAAAACACCAGAGTACACACGGAAGAAAGTTAAACGACCTACGAATGGGTCAGTCATAACTTTAAATGCTAAAGCTGAGAAAGGAGCGCTGTCGTCTGCAGGACGTTCTACTTCTTCATCAGTTTTAGGGTCAATCCCTTTGATAGCTGGGATATCTAACGGTGATGGCAAGTAATCAAGAACAGCGTCCAATAGTAATTGAACCCCTTTGTTCTTAAATGCTGAACCACATAGTACTGGGTAGAATTCTACGTTAACTGTTGCGCGGCGGATACCTTCTTTTAACTCAGCTTCAGTGATTTCTTCACCTTCTAAGTATTTCAAAGTAAGTTCTTCATCAGTTTCAGCTACAGCTTCAACCAATTTTTCGCGCCATTCTTCAGCTAATTCGCGGTATTCTTCAGGAATTTCTGTTTCTTCGATCTCTGTTCCAAGATCGTTTGTATACATTTCAGCCTTCATTGTTACAAGGTCGATAATTCCTGTGAAGTCGTCTTCCGCACCAATTGGTAATTGGATTGGGTGAGCGTTTGCTTGCAAACGGTCATGTAAAGTTGATACTGAATATAAGAAGTCAGCACCGATCTTGTCCATTTTGTTTGCAAATACGATACGAGGTACACCGTAAGTTGTTGCTTGACGCCAAACTGTTTCAGTTTGAGGTTCAACACCTGATTGTGCATCAAGAACAGTTACAGCACCATCAAGTACACGCAATGAACGTTCAACTTCAACTGTGAAGTCTACGTGTCCTGGTGTGTCGATGATGTTGATTCGATGACCCTTCCATTGTGCTGTAGTAGCAGCAGAAGTGATCGTAATACCACGTTCTTGTTCTTGTTCCATCCAGTCCATTTGTGAAGCTCCTTCATGAGTTTCACCAATTTTATGGATTTTACCAGTATAGTACAAGATACGTTCAGTAGCAGTCGTTTTACCAGCATCGATGTGGGCCATGATACCGATATTACGAGTGTTTTGTAAAGAAAATTCTCTGGTCATTCTCCTTGTTTCTCCTCTCTTTACTATCTAGTTGCTAAAAATAAGGACACTATCTGAGGTCGACTTATAAAAGCCGACCAAACAGAGAGAATCTTACCAGCGATAGTGAGCAAACGCACGGTTGGCATCAGCCATTTTATGAGTGTCTTCACGTTTTTTAACAGAAGCACCTGTGTTGTTTGCAGCATCCATGATTTCTTTTGCTAAGCGTTCTTCCATTGTGTGTTCACCGCGCAAGCGAGCGTAGTTTACTACCCAACGAAGACCTAGAGTAACGCGGCGTTCAGGGCGAACTTCAACTGGTACTTGGTAGTTTGAACCCCCAACACGACGTGCTTTAACTTCAAGAACAGGTTGAACGTTTTTCATTGCTTGTTCAAACACTTCTAATGGATCGTTACCTGTAGATTCTTTGATCAAATCAAAGGCATTATAGATAATGTTAGCTGCAATCCCGCGTTTTCCGTCAACCATTACACGGTTGATCAAGCGAGTTACTAATTTTGAGTTATAAATAGGATCTGGTAAAACATCACGTTTTGCAACAGGACCTTTACGTGGCATCCGTAACTCCTCCTTCCGAAATATTGTTCATAGTAATTACTTCTATATAATAGAAGCAAGTTTCATTTGTTTAATAATTAAAATTAAGCTTTAGGTTTTTTAGTTCCGTATTTAGAACGGCTTTGTTTACGGTCGTTAACACCAGCAGTATCTAAAGCACCGCGAACGATATGGTAACGTACCCCTGGCAAGTCTTTTACACGACCACCGCGTAATAATACAACACTGTGTTCTTGTAAGTTATGACCAATCCCTGGGATATAAGCAGTAACTTCAATTAAGTTTGACAAACGAACACGTGCATATTTACGTAAAGCTGAGTTCGGTTTTTTAGGTGTCATTGTACCCACACGAGTTGCTACCCCACGTTTTTGAGGTGAGTTTACGTTAGTTTGAGTTTTCTTAAAGCTGTTATATCCTTTGTTCAAAGCAGGTGAATTAGATTTTTCCACCTTTGATTTACGAGGTTTACGTACTAATTGGTTAATTGTAGGCATTCCTTGTTTCCTCCTTCCCACGATTTGCGTCTAGTTCCACACATCCAGGTGGTTCTTTTTTTGCGATAAAAAATAAATGCAATGTCTGCATCCTTATCAAATATGCTTTGATAAACAGTCAGCACGTTTCTTCACAGAAACCTGTAGATAAAGCACCTTTGTTAGAATATCACGAATGAAAAAACATGTCAACAAGAGATGCAATTTTTTTTGAAAAAGCTTTATTGCAATAAAAAAGAATGGTATCTTTTTGCCGTAAATCACGCTAAAATAGTGAGGAAAGCACGAAGCTCAAACTAAAAAAAGGTGGATGCAAAGATGAATTTAAAACAATTAGCTGGCATTGAAGCCGCGAAATTCGTAAAGGACGGGATGATCGTTGGTCTCGGGACCGGTTCAACCGCCTATTATATGGTAGAAGAGATTGGTCGCCGTATGCGTGAAGAAGGATTACGTATCACAGGAGTCACTACTTCAAATGCGACAAAAGAACAAGCGGAAAAATTAGGAATACCGCTAAAGAGTATCGATGAAGTCCCAGTAGTCGATCTGACGATAGATGGTGCTGATGAAATCAGTGCTGATTTTCAAGGGATAAAAGGCGGCGGTGCTGCTTTGCTTTTCGAGAAAATAGTCGCTACGTACTCAAAAGAAACGATTTGGATCGTTGATTCTTCTAAATTAGTCCATAAACTTGGGAAGTTCCCACTCCCAGTTGAAGTCATCCCTTATGGCTCCCAACAGCTACTTCATATTTTTGACGAAAAAGGATTCCAACCTGTTTTGCGTACAGACGAAAACGGCGAAGTCCTAACCACAGATGGTGGTCATTATATCATTGATCTGCATCTAGAAGTTATTGAACAACCAGAAAGCTTAGCTACCTATTTAGATGAACTTGTTGGGGTAGTCGAACATGGACTTTTCCTAAATATGGTTTCAAAAGTTGTTGTTGGCTCAGAAAAAGGTGTTGAGATTCTTGATGCCATCCGCCATAAATAAAGAAAAACTGCTTGATCATCCAATAAAAAAAGACAGCGGAAAATTTGCGAAAAAACTATCTTTTTGACGTACTTTATGCTACATTTTTACTGTTATATCCAGTTAGAAAATCACTGCTAGAAAGGAATCACCATGAAAATTATTGGTTATGCACGCACAACCATAAATGATGTTGATTTAACAACTCAGGTTGAACAATTATCTGACTTTGGTTGTCAAGAAATTTTCCATGAGACATATGAAGTGGAACAAAACGATGCTACTGCTGTTCATTTGGAGTCAGTGATTGCTGACATGCAGCAAGGCGATGCACTAGTCGTCTGCCAACTTCATCGATTGGGCAAATCTACACGGCAATTAACAGAACTTACACAATTATTCAAAGACCGCGGGCTGCACTTGATTAGCATTGATGAAGGAATCGATACGCGCGAAATGGGGAAAATCTATTTCCAATTGATGGAAAACCTGGCAAACATGGAGTGCGCATTGATCAAAGAACGTACATTAGTTGGATTAGATGAAGCTCGTAAAAAAGGAAAAATCGGCGGAAGACCAAAAATCGATGCAAAAACGATCAAAAAAATCCGACGTCTCTATTATGAAAAAAAAGAAACAATCCAATTTATTTCTTCAAAATGCGGTGTTTCAGTTGGAACATGTTATAAATATATCAATTTGCCTGAAAAAGAAATCGAGCAATTATGCATCTAATGCCTAAAAACGAACAGTGCTTTCGCAGCTGTTCGTTTTTTTATCTTCTCTACTCGTTTTCTCATAGAATCTTATCCAATTTTTCGATGGAAATCTCTTCCAAAAAATTGTACAATAAAACAGAACTGAAATTTTCAGAAATATAAACCTATCTTAAAGGAGAGCTAAACATGCCAAAATTAGTTTTTTCTCGTCACGGTCTTAGTGAATGGAATGCATTGAACCAATTTACTGGTTGGGCTGATGTAAACCTAGCACCAGAAGGAATCGAAGAAGCAAAAGAAGGCGGACGCAAAATCAAAGAAGCTGGAATCGAATTTGATGTTGCCTATACTTCTGTTTTAACTCGTGCAATCAAAACATGTAACTTGATCTTAGAATATTCTGATCAACTTTGGGTACCACAAATCAAATCATGGCGCTTGAACGAACGTCACTATGGTAAATTACAAGGTTTGAACAAAAAAGAAACAGCTGAAAAATACGGCGACGAACAAGTACACATCTGGCGTCGTTCTTACGATACTCTTCCTCCATTAATGGAAGAAACTGACGAAGGTTCTGCAGCAAACGACCGTCGTTACGCAATGTTAGACAAACGCGATATTCCTGGTGGCGAAAACTTGAAAGTGACATTAGAACGTGCTTTGCCATTCTGGCAAGATGAAATTGCTCCAGCATTACTAGACAACAAAACTGTTTTAGTAGCTGCACACGGTAACTCATTACGCGCTCTAGCTAAACATATCGAAGGTATCTCTGACGAAGACATCATGGATCTTGAAATCCCAACAGGTCAACCACTTGTTTATGAATTAAATGATGACTTAACAGTGGCTAAAAAATACTACCTATAATAGATACTCTATTGTAAATAAGACAGCCCTCTCACCTCCTATTATTGTAAGAGATGAAGGGGCTGTTTTTTTAGATATTGGAAGACGGTAGTCTTGGCTATCTAATGCGAATGACATCAATTTACATAATAACTATATGATTATAATAGTAAGTACTGTTTGAATAAACAAAAAATGAAGAGAGAAGGCGTAGCATTGAGAGAAAAAAGAATGTCTGACAATCATTCAGATGTGGAGCGAACATTTTTTGTAGAAACTTATTTAAATTTCATTCTTTTATCCTGTTTCTAAGAGGAAGTTTTCATTTGTATGAGCTATCACCACAACTCTCCATCTTTTCTTATGTTGCTAATAAATGAAGTTTAGATAAAAGTCAACCTCATAAAACTATTTATTTTATCATTTTTTTCTAATGATGAATGTTATATAGAAAAAAGTGTTTACACGACCGCTATTTTCTCGGTTATGATTAATTTGTGAGATACAGACAGACTACACGGCTGCATCTTACAAACAAAATCAAAAAATAAAAATATAGAGTGAGGAGAGACAAGATGATCAAAAGTAATTTAAAAACAGTGATGGCAGCAGGTATGGTATTTTTAAGTTTAGGAGGATCCGTTTCGACATTCGCAACAAATCTATCAACAACTGACTTCGTTAGTACAAGTAAACAGGCCATTGAGCAACAATTGTATATCCATAATGGTGACTTTAATGACGGGTTTGATCATTGGATCACTAGTGGCCAAGAGCCAAATAATCCCATACTTCAAACCGTTAATGGAAATAACTTTGCTTTAGCAAGAAATGGTGAAAATGTTCATCAATACGTGACATTAAAACCAAGTACCACGTATACATTTAGTTATGATGTTGCAGCAAGCGAATCAGCACCAGGACGTGTTGAATTAGGGATCATGAATCATGATGTCGGTTTTGATGTATTAGAGAGCAGTGAACATAATAATGAGAACTGGGAACGTGGCAAACTTACTTTTACGACTCCAGACGATGAAAATACATACCTTATACGATTTGCTTCTACATGGAATGGTTGGGCGAAATATGACAATATCCAAGTGGAAACAGGCGTAACAGAAACAAACATGTTGTCTGTAGGGCGAGAAGGCTCTCGAGCATTTGCTTATTTAACATTGACACCTGAACTTTTTCACAATAATCAAGACAGATGGGTCGTTTACATTGATGGAAGATATCGTTTTGAAACATTTGACGGCACAGCATACTATAGCATTCCAAGAATAGTTGATGGTAATATTCAAGTACGTCACGAAATTCCTGGAAAAGCAGGACAGCGAGTAGAAGTATATCGCCTACCAGGACGTCCTGGATCAAGCTCCTCACTTGAGCACGCTGTATTATTCGAAACACTTATTATTGATGCAGACTTGATTTAAGTTGAATTTTTCATTCTTCAAACATCATCACATGAGCAATTGAATGATTAAGGTATTCATTTAGACGAAACCACCAACAGAAGATGACTCATTTGTCACATCCTGTTGGTGGCCTAGTTCGGAACAGAAAGAGCGTAACTCGCTTCTTTCTGTTCTTTTTTATTTGATTAAGATTGTGCCATTCGTCTGCAATTTAAAAGGAATGTCGATTCACATTTTAGAGATTCAAATGGTTGACTTTAGGTTGACTTTAGGAGGACTCTCGAAGTAACTGAAGCAACGGTTGTCATTGATTTCAGGTTATGTGAGACAGTTTCTGCAAAAAAATGTGACTGCCAAATTTCTATTAATAGAAGTTTAGGCAGTCACACTTTCTTGCTATTTAGCTATTACTTTACCCTTGAATCGCCGTTTCCAATCCTACTTCGATCATTTCATTGAATGTCGATTGACGTTCTGCAGCTGTTGTTTCTTCCCCAGTAATCAAATGGTCGCTAACGGTCATCAAACTTAATGTCTGCACATGGTATTTCGCGCCTAAGTAATAAAGAGCCGCTGCTTCCATTTCCACTCCTAAGACGCCAAGTTCAGCTAATTGGAATGTCTCTGTCAAATCATCTTTGTAGAAAGAATCTTCCGAAAGGACATTTCCTACATGAACCGTATAGCCCTTTTCTTTAGCTATCTCATATGCTTTCAGTAATAGATTGAAATCACTGATTGGCGGAAAATGAAAGGCTTGGAAATTTTTTTCGATCATCGAAGAGCTGGTTGCTGCGCCTTGCGCTAGTACCAAATCACGAACATGGACATCTTTTGACAATGCCCCGCATGTACCTACTCGGATCAATTTCTTTACGCCATATGACTGGATCAATTCATGGGCATAGATAGTGGCTGATGGCATCCCCATCCCTGTTCCTTGAACAGAAATACGTTCGCCTTTATATTTGCCGGTAAAGCCTAGCATACCGCGGACCTGATTGTAACAAACTGGTTCTTCTAAAAAAGTCTCCGCAATATATTTAGCTCGCAAAGGGTCTCCCGGAAGTAAAATCTTATCGGCGATCTCGCCTTCTTTCGCTTCGATATGCACACTCATTTTATTGCTCCTCCTATTACAATAATGTCAATATTTCTTTAACCAATGCTTTAAAAGATTGTTTGACTCTCTGAGTTGTTTCTACAACTTCTTCATGGCTCAGATTCGCCTGCATGCCTGCTGCTAAGTTGGTAATACAAGAGATTCCTAACACTTTTAATCCGCTGTGAGCTGCTACGATGACTTCTGGAACAGTCGACATCCCTACTGCATCGGCTCCTATTGTCCGAGACATCCGAATCTCAGCAGGCGTTTCATAAGTTGGGCCAGAATAGCCCATATATACGCCTTCTTTAAGATCCAAACCTAGTTTTTCTGCAGCTGCTTTTGCTGTTGCTTGATAGTCAGGCGTATAAGCTTGACTCATATCTGGGAATCTAGGACCCATTTCATCTTCATTCGGGCCAATCAAAGGATTTTCACCAGTAAAATTGATGTGATCGGTAATCAGCATCAAATCTCCTGGTACGAAGGATTCATTGACACCGCCACATGCGTTGGTCACAATGACTGAATGGGCACCTAGTCCGGCCATCACACGTACTGGATAGGTCACTGTTTGCATGGAATGACCTTCATAGTAGTGGAATCTTCCTTGCATGGCTAACACTTTTTTGCCTGCTAGAGATCCGTAAACCAGCCGTCCTGCATGTCCAACTACTGTCGAAACAGGAAAGAACGGGATCTCATCATAAGAAATCATTACAGCATCTTCGATTTCATCTGCTAATTCACCTAATCCTGAACCTAGGATCAAACCAAAATCAATTTCTTTTACTCCTTTATCAAGGATAAACTGGGTCGTTTCTTGTAACATCTCGCTTAACTTGGTCATTTGCTTTCTCCTATTTTAAAAAGATTATTTTAATAATTTTAAGAAGCTTTCGCCATTTTCAGTCGAAGAAACACTAAAGTTCTCAGCAATCGTTGCGGAGATATCAGAATAATACCCTTGAGGCAACGCCCCTTGTTCTTTCATTTTTTTACTGTAGACCAATAACGGTACATATTCTCGCGTATGATCGGTACCAGTAAATGTCGGATCGTTTCCGTGATCGGCTGTAATCATTAGCAAGTCGTCTTCTTCCATGGCTTCAAGCAGTTCTGGGATCCGCAAGTCAAATTCTTCAATCGCATGCGCATAACCGACTACATCCCGGCGATGACCGTATAATGCATCAAAATCTACTAAATTGGTAAAGCTGATACCTGTAAACTCTTTTTTCATAACGTTCAGCAACTGGTCGACGCCATCCATATTACTTTTCGTGCGGACAGATTCAGTGATTCCTTGTCCATTGAAAATATCGTTGATCTTTCCTACAGCAATCACGTCTTTTCCTGCTTCTTTCAAAGAATCGAGGACCGTGTGTCCGAATGGATCCAACGCATAATCATGACGATTGCTTGTTCGTGTGAAGTCTCCTGGTTCTCCCACATATGGACGTGCAATGATTCGACCAATCATGTACGGGTCATCTTTTGTTATATCACGAACGAATTGGCAAACCCGGTATAGTTCTTCTAAAGGAATGATTTCTTCATGTGCCGCGATCTGAAGGACAGGATCAGCAGAAGTATATACGATTAAATCGCCTGTTTTCATTTGGTGTTCACCGTAATCGTCAATAACAGCCGTTCCGCTATATGGTTTGTTGCATACGACTTTACGGCCAGAAAACTCTTCGATTTGTTTGATCAGATCATCAGGGAATCCGTTCGGAAACACACGAAACGGCGTCTTGATATTCAATCCCATGATTTCCCAATGGCCTGTCATCGTATCTTTCCCTACAGAAACTTCTTCTAATTTCGTCGCATAGCCTTGATGATCTTTCACTGATTCCACACCTTCAAGAGGACGAATCGTTCCCAAACCAAGCTGCTCTAAATGCGGAATGTTCAATCCTGCTTCTTTTGCAATGTGTCCTAATGTATCAGAACCAACGTCACCGAACTTCTCGGCATCTGGTGCTTCTCCAATTCCTACTGAATCCATGACGATCAGATGTACGCGTTTAAACATGATTATTCCTTCTTTCTTTTTATTTTTATTACCTTTAAAACAAAAAGGGCGAGACGAAAAACACTTCCCGTAACCCACCCTTTTTATTCGCTAAAAGATTATTTTGATTTGATATAGTTCTTCCCGTTTGCTTTTGGTCCAGAAGCTTTCCCTAAGAAAACAACCAACACAATGATTGTCAGCAAATATGGAGCAATTTGCAGCAATACTGGTGGAATCGAAGAAATAACTGGTAATTGCGCACCGATGATACTCAAGCTTTGTGCAAAACCAAAGAACAGTGAGGCACCCATTGCGCCTAAAGGATTCCATTTACCAAAAATCATAGCAGCCATGGAGATGAACCCTTGTCCGACGATCGTCCCAGCTGAAAAGTTACCGGAAATCGACTGAGCAAAAACAGCACCGCCCATACCACCTAACAAGCCTGAAATCAGCACGCCTGAATAACGCATAGCATATACATTGATACCTAATGTATCGGCAGCTTGAGGGTTCTCACCAACTGAACGGAGGCGTAAGCCGAATTTCGTCTTGAAGATGATCACCCAAGCAATGACAGCAATCAAAATTGCACAATAAGCAGGCAAGAATGTATTTTTGAAGAAAATTGGTCCAATGACCGGAATATCTGCTAAACCTGGGAAAGAGAAATATCCCAGATTCTGCGTGATGTTATCTGTTTGACCTTTCCCATACCATGCTTTGATCAAGAAAACACCTAAAGCTGGTGCCATCAGATTGATCACTGTACCGCTGATGATATGGTCAGCACGCAAGCTGACTGTTGCTACTGCGTGGATCAAAGAAAATAGGATACCTACGACGCCACCCACTAAAATAGCGATCCATGGCGTCATGGAACCAAGTGAGGGGCTCATCGTCAAGTTGAAAACGATGGAACTAAAAGCACCCATGACCATGATTCCCTCTAACCCTACGTTTACGATCCCGCTGCGTTCAGAAAACGTTCCGCCTAGTGATGTTAGAATTAACGGTGTTGAATAAACCAGTGTTGAAGTAAGAATCAAGGCAATTAATTCGATAGTCGACATTATAGTTCGCCTCCTTCATGGTTTTGATTCGTTGGCTTCGCTTCGATTGTCGCAACGATTTCTTCTTGTTTTTTTCCTTGGAAGAACTTAGCCATGACGAAACGAATCAAGAAATTGATCCCAACAAAGAAGATAATCAGAGCAATCGATACATTGACGATCTCAAACGGAACACCAGCTCCTGTCTGCATGCCAAGTCCGCCGATCTTCAAAATACTGAACAAAATCGCTGATAAAAGAATACCGATTGCTGATCCAGATCCAAGTAAGGAGACAGCCATTCCGTCAAATCCAATAGATAGCGAGGTCGTTTGAACGAAGAAGTTTTGATACGTTCCTAATCCTTCAACCACACCGCCAAGCCCTGCCAAAGCGCCAGAAATGACCATCGACAAAACGATCGTACGTTTACTGCTCATCCCTGCATACTCAGAAGCAAAAGGATTCAAACCAACGGAACGGATCTCAAATCCTAAAGTCGTTTTCTTCATCAATAGCCAAACGAAAATAAGCGCGATGATGGCTAAAAACAAACCTGAGTTTACGCGAGAGCCGCCAAAAGCTTGTGTTAACCAAGGTAACCGCAACGATGCATTTTGACTGATCATATTGGAAGAGTCCAAACTTGATCGGTAGCTTTCAGGCATCACTTCATGTAAAGCAAATGTGCTTACGTATAATAAGATATAGTTCATCATGATCGTTACGATCACTTCACTTGTTCCAAAGAATGCTCGTAGCAACCCAGGAACAGCCGCTGCCATCGCACCTGCTAAGGCACCTAGGATCACACACAATGGAAGCAAAACAACTTTTGGAAGATCTGGAAAAGCAAGTGCCACCCAGACACTGACGATCCATCCGCAAAGCGCTTGTCCAGAAAGCCCGATATTGAAGAACCCAGCTGAGTTAGCTACAGAAAACCCTAATGCTGTAAAAATCAACGGCGTTGCTTGCCTTAATGTTTCACCGATTCCTCTTTGCGAACCAAGAGCTGCATCTAACATAGAAGAATAACCTTGGATGGGCTGAAAACCGAAAGCAGCCATCAATATCGCGCCTAAGATCAATCCTAAAACAACTGAAAGTACAGGCACTAATAAATTACGGAATTTCTCGCTGCGATCATTCATGTGCGCCAGCCCCCTTTTCTAACTCTTTTCGTGCTTCTTCTAAGGTATAGCCCGCCATCAATAGACCTAATTCATTTTCAGATGTTTCTTTCGGATCAACGATCCCGACGATTTCTCCTTCATGGATAACAGCAATACGATCCGAAACATTTAAAATTTCTTCTAATTCGAAACTAATCAATAACACTGCTTTGTATTTGTCCCTTTGTTCGATCAGACGTTTATGAATAAATTCGATCGCACCTACATCCAGTCCACGAGTTGGATTTGCAACGATCAACAGATCAGGATCTCGGTCGACTTCCCGAGCGATGATTGCTTTTTGCTGATTTCCGCCTGATAAAGCTTTTGCAGGGACAAGTTCATTCGTTGTTCGAACATCATATTCTTCGATCAATTCTCTGGCATGTTCATTTATCACTGAATAATTCAGCATACCGTTTTTACTGTAAGGTTTTTGATGATACGTTTGCAGTGCAATGTTTTCAGACAATGTCATATCTAGGACCAACCCGTATTTATGACGGTCTTCTGGCACATGTCCTACACCATGTTCAGTGATCTTTCGAGGTTTTTTATTGGTGATGTCTTCCCCTTTTAGCTTGATATGTCCGCTTTCTGCCTTTCGCAAACCGGTCAAAGCTTGGATCAACTCCGACTGCCCGTTTCCATCGATTCCAGCGATACCAAGTACTTCGCCAGCACGAACCTCTAAGTTCAGGTTTTTCACGGCTTCTAATCCACGATTTTCTTTCACCACTAGATTTTCAATAGACAAAACGACTTCTTGAGGCTTCGCTTCTTTTTTCATCGTTTTGAATGAAACCGTTCTTCCGACCATCATATCAGCTAATTGCTGTGAGGTAACGTCTTTAACGTTGACTGTACCGATTCCTTTTCCACGGCGGATAACTGTACAACGGTCAGCTACTGCTTTGATTTCATCTAACTTATGCGTAATCAAAATGATTGACTTGCCTTCTTTGACTAATTCCTTCATGATCACGATTAATTCATCAATTTCCTGAGGGGTCAATACAGCTGTCGGCTCATCAAAAATCAGTACATCTGCTCCTCGGTAAAGTGTTTTTAAAATTTCTACCCGTTGTTCCATCCCAACTGAAATATCACGAACATAAGCATCCGGGTTGACTGATAATCCATATTGTTCAGAAACTTTTTGGATCTCTTTTCGCGCTTTTTTATGGTCAAGCATCCCTGCACGACTAGGTTCGCTTCCCAACACGATGTTTTCTGTTACAGTAAAGGCATCAACAAGCATAAAGTGCTGATGGACCATCCCAATCCCTAATTGATTGGCTTTTGTCGGGCTTGTGATCTGTACTTCTTTCCCACGCATCAAAATTTTCCCTGATGTCGGCTCTAATAATCCGGAAAGCACGTTCATCAATGTAGATTTGCCAGCACCGTTTTCTCCAAGCAACGCATGAATCTCTCCTGCCTTTACTTGTAAATTGATGTTGTCATTTGCCTTGAATGTTCCAAATTCTTTGGTAATATTCTGCATTTCTATGACAATATTTTCTTGAACCACCTTTTTTTCACATCCTAACGATTTCTATCTAGGGCAACGATTGACTAAGATTCACGCTTAGTGAGCGTTCTTCTTTTGAAACAAACATTACTTCAGGGAGTTGTTCCCTTATCCAAACTGTCTCAAGGCAGCTTGGATAAATGAACAATTCTTGTTCTAATCAAACCATAGCCTTGTCAAACATGTGTCTAACAAGGCTATAGAAATGGTTTTAGTTTTCTTCAGGAGTTTCTGGAACTTTTACGTCACCTGAAATGATTTTTTCTTTTGCTTCATCCACTGCTTTTTTCGCTTCATCAGAAAGTTGTCCTTCTGTTAGACCAACACCGTCTTCTTTCAATCCATAAACAGTGTGTTCACCACCAGGGAATTTACCGTCAGCTGATTTTTGTGCCAAATCTTCTACTACTGTTCCAACTGCTTTCAGTGTAGATGTCAATGTGAAGTTTTTCTTTTCGCCGTTCAATGTGTATTCGCCTTCGTCTGATTGGTCGCGGTCAACACCGATAACCCAAACTTTTTTGTCGCCTGATTCGTTCAATGATTTTGCTTCTTGGAATACACCGTTACCTGTACCACCTGAAGCATGGAAGATGATATCTGCATTTTGTGCATACATACCTTGAGCAATTGAACGTCCTTTATCTGGAGCAGAGAAGTCACCAGCATATTGGTTCAATACTTTGATTTCTTTTCCTAGTTCTTTCGCACCTGCATCAACACCGGCTTTGAATCCAGCATCAAAACGATCGATTACTTCACCTTTTACGCCGCCGATAAAGCCGACTACGTTTGTTTCAGTCGTGTAAGCTGCTGCAATCCCTGCAAGATAAGAAGCTTCGTTGTCTTTGAATGTTGCAGATACAACGTTATCTAATCCGTCAATCACATCATCGATGATAACGAAGTTCGTACCTGTATTGTTTGTTGCTTGTTCTTGGATCGCTGGTTTTAGTTTATAACCAATACCAAAAATCGTTTTGAATCCAGCATTCAATGCTTGGTCGATATTTGGGATATAATCTGATTCGTTTGAAGATTGGAAGTATTGGAAGCCATCATTGCCTCGTGAAAGACCTTGATCTTTCCCCCATTTTTGTAATCCTTCCCAAGCTGACTGGTTGAATGAACGGTCGTCTACCCCACCTGTATCTGTGATCAATGCTGCAGTTGTTGTGTCTGATGAGCTTTTGCCACCGGATGAATCAGTAGAGCCGTTGTTGCCGCATGCACCTAAAAATAACCCTGCTGCTAGTGCGACAGCACCTAAACCAAATAATTTTGCTTTTTTCATTTCTGTAAAGCCTCCTAAAATAATTGTTTTATTTTTCAACAGTCAGCTGACTGAATGAACATGAGTTATAGATCTTTTTCAGTAAATGCATAAGGCAGTAGTTCTCGAACGGTCGTTGCCTTCGTCACACCATTGTCTCCCACTAGCGTAACCGGCATATCAGGGGCGCAGAACTCTGCCATTACTTGCCGACATGCACCACATGGAGAAATAGGATCAGGGGTGTGCCCTGCTACGACTAAATGGGTAAACGATCTTTCTCCTTCTGATACGGCTTTGAAGAAAGCTGTGCGCTCGGCACAATTCGTTAATCCAAATGATGCATTCTCGATGTTGATACCTTGATAAATCTTGCCTGATTCTGTTACGAGACAAGCACCTACCGGAAAATGGGAATAAGGAACGTATGCTTTATCTAACGCTTCAATAGCTGTGTTGATCCATTCTTGTTTGAGTTCTGCCATGAGTTTCTCCTTTGAAAATTAATAGCCTTCGCCAGTTGAACCAGATACGATTGCTACTCCTGCGCTTGTTCCGATTCTTGTAGCACCCGCTTCGATCATTGCCATTGCTTCCTCTTCGTTATGGATACCGCCAGAAGCTTTGACGCCCATTTCAGGTCCTACCGTTTCACGCATCAAGCGGACATCCTCTACCTTTGCACCACCCGTTGAGAAACCAGTTGATGTTTTGACAAAATCAGCGCCTGCAGCTTTTGCTAATTCGCATGCTCGGATGATTTCTTCTCTATCTAATAAAGATGTTTCGATGATCACTTTGACAAGTGCACGATCTTTTGCTGCTTCAACAACTGCTTCGATATCTTTTTGAACTTTTTGATCATCTTTTGATTTCAACGCACCGATATTGATGACCATATCGACTTCATCTGCACCGTTATTGATGGCATCTGTCGTTTCAAATGCTTTTGTCTCGGATGTGTTTGCTCCTAAAGGAAACCCGATCACTGTACATACGGCTACTGGTTCGCCTTGTAATTGTTCTTTTGCTAGCGCAACCCATGCTGGATTGATGCAGACAGAGTAAAAATGATATTTTTTCGCTTCTTCGATAATTTGCATCACAGCTTCTTTAGATGCGTCTGCTTTCAAAATAGTATGGTCGATCATTCGGTTTAGTTCCATTTCTTTTCCCCTTTTCTTTCAAACGGTAAAATCCGCTTTTTTCCTTTTATTCTGTGATAATGTCATGAATCAATGTTGGCTTCATTGCTGACTCGCCAATTTCAATATTTTTATATAATAATTCAATAACAGAAGAGATTTCTTTATCATTACTATAGATTGTCAATAATGACTCGCCCTTTGTCACAGTGTCCCCGATTTTTTTATGCAGTTTCAATCCAACGGCGTGATCAATATCGTCTTCTTTGGTTTTACGCCCAGCACCTAGCATCATTGCAGCAATTCCTAATTCGTTTGCCACGATTTTTGACACGACTCCGCTTTGTTTAGCAGGAAGCTCCATTGTGTACTGTGCAGTCAAAATTCGTTCTGGTTGTTCCACGATCGTTGGGTCTCCCCCTTGATTTTGGATCATTTCTTTGAATTTTGCTAACGCTTTACCTGATTCCAGAGCTTCTTGAAGCAACGTTCTTGCTTCATCGATTGTTTTAGCTTTGCCAGCAAGGACAACCATTTGGCTTCCTAAGGCGTAGCACATTTCTACTAGATCTTCTGGACCATTTCCTTGTAATGTTTCGATTGCCTCGACAACTTCTAGACTATTTCCGATTGCTTCGCCAAGAGGTTCTGACATATCCGAGATTACCGCCACTGTTTCTCGGTTCGCTAGTTTGCCAATGCTTGTCATGGTTTTTGCCAGACGTCTTGCATCTTCGATATTCTTCATGAAAGCACCGTCTCCAGTGGTCACGTCCAAAACGATTGCATCTGCTCCTGCCGCGATCTTTTTACTCATAATCGAACTGGCAATCAGCGGAAGAGAATCAACGGTCGCTGTGACGTCACGCAAAGCGTACAATTTTTTGTCCGCCGGTGCCAAGTTTCCTGATTGACCGATTACTGCTACTTTGCTTTCATTGACAATGCGCACGAATGCTTCATCCGAAAGCTCGATCTGAAATCCGGGAATTGCTTCTAGCTTGTCTAATGTGCCACCTGTGTAACCTAGACCGCGTCCAGACATTTTAGCCACTGTCACTCCGACACTAGCTACTAGGGGGGCTAAAATCAATGTGGTCGTGTCACCAACGCCACCTGTCGAATGCTTATCTACCTTTATTCCTTCAAGAGAACTCAAATCGATGACATCACCAGAATTAGCAATCGCCAATGTTAAATTCGTGATTTCTTCATTTGTCATGTCTTGATAAAAAATTGCCATCAATAATGCACTGACTTGATAATCTGGAATCTTTCCATTCGTATAGTTCGTGACGATGTACTCGATTTCCTCTTTCGACAGCTCGTTTCCATCCCTCTTTTTTTCAATCAGATCCACCATTCGCATTGTCTGATCCTCCTTGTCTTCATTCGGTATTATACATTATTTTTAGGAAAGGTAAACCACTTTAGTAAACTGGTTTACTAAAAATAAAAAAAGCACTAACTCGCCTTTGTAAATGCTTACATAAGCAATATACCGCCGAGTTAGCCCTTTGTCAATACTTTTACGCTCTCACGAATAATTAATTTTGTTTCGAACACTTTGTTCGGAACTTTTCTTTGAGGAAATTCGATCGTATCGATTAGGAAACGCGCAGCATAAAATCCAATATCAAAACTTGGTTGCTGCACTGTCGTCAATTGCGGAATCATGTATTCTGACAGTTTTAATCCATCGAATCCTATGACAGAGATATCTTCTGGGATTTTTTTGCCCAATTCATCTATCGCCTGATAGCAGCCGATCGCCATGGCATCATTCCCGCAAAAAATAGCCGTGATATCTTTATGTTTGAGTAGTTTTTTTGATGCAGTATAGCCACCTTGGACAGTCAACTCTCCATGTTCAACAAATTTCCCATTAAAAGGCAGGCCATGATCTTTCAGCGCATGACGATATCCGTTGAAACGTTCTTCTAATTGATAGTATCCAGTGGTTTCCTTCAGCATGCCGATCTTCGTATGGCCGCTTTCAATAAATAGTGAAACGGCTTGATAGGCGCCCTCATATTCCTTTACGATAAGCCGTCCGTTATCCCGACGATTCAATCCGCGATCGATTAAAATAATCGGCATTTTTTGATAAAATCCGCTGTCTAATGCGTATTTCTCAGGTAAAATATTTGGTGTTGCCAGCAAGATCCCATCCACTGAGCGGTGGGAAAGCTCTTGTAAATACTTGATCTCATTTTCTTGGCTATGACGAGAATTGCATAACATGATCACATAGCCCAAAGGATTCAAATAGCTCTCTACACCTTCGATCAGTTTGGAGAAGAAGAAATCAGTGACATCAGGGACGATCATTCCGATGGTCTTTGAATGTCGATTGATCACATTTGAAGCGAAATAATCGGGTTTATAATGATGTTCATTCACGATCGACAACACTTTTTTTCTTGTCTTATCACTAAATCGGCTTCCTTTGTTATTCAAAATCTGTGAGACAGTTGTTACTGATACCCCTGCCATTTCTGCAATATCTCTGATGGTCAGCTTCACCCTAGTGGCTCCCTTCTATCTAAATTCCCTATCAGTGTACCAAAACCCCCAAGAAAAGAATAGAGAAAAAAAGAAAGTATGTTTTTTGATAAAAATCTCCTTTATCTACCAACTTGGCAGCGTTCTATACAAGTTCTGTATCTTATTTATTTTATCGTAAAAAACAACGACTCTGTTCCTACTATTTCTTTTTGAAGAAAAAAATAGTTCTTTGTTTTTAAAAACTTCTCAACAAAAAAAGAACTGATACGTACCCTTACATGCACGCCCAGTTCCACTTTTTCGTCGCTCTATTATTTTTCAGCTAGTTATTCTTTCACACTTTTGATGATATAATATCCTTTATCTTTTGTGACGATTTCTGCATTGCCAAATGTTTCTTCCATCTTCTTTTGCGCACTCGGCGCTCCTTGTTTCTTCTGGATCACAATTGTCAGTGTACCGCCCTGCTTCAACCGAGGATATGCGCCTGTCAAGATTTCATGTACGACTTTTTTTCCAGCACGGATTGGCGGATTGCTGACAATAGCTGCATAGGTTTCTTCATGAAGTACTTCATAGATATTTGATTGATGGATGTCCACTTGTTCGATTTGGTTACGCTTTGCGTTTCCTTGCGCTAGACTCACTGCTCGCTCATTAATGTCGACCATTTCAACAAACCGTTGTGTCGCAAATGCCAAAGCTAGCCCAATCGGTCCATACCCGCATCCCACATCTAAGATCTTTCCTTCATCAGGTAACTCTTCCCAATCAAAAGCATCAATCAGGACACGTGAACCATAATCCACTGTTTCACGTGAAAATACACCAGAATCAGTTACAAATTGAAAGGTTCTGCCTTTTAACTCAAAAGCCCATTGTTCAAAATCGTGCGCCGTATCTGGGCGTTCAGAATAGTAATGATTTGTCATGTCTTCCATCCTTCTCGTTTCTTTCATGTCAACAGTCTATCCTTTTATGTATCCGTACGCAAGTCAAGAATAAAACTCCTTTTCTTTCTATTATAAAGATTGTACAAAAAGATTGGCAATCTCTCTTAAGTGGTGGGGTTTGTGTTTATTTTGTGTTAAAATAGTTCCATTGATGGGAGAACGCAGGAGGCTAATATGAATGATCCAATGAACTACTACCGTGTGGCAAGAGAAGAATGGCGAGAATTTTATCGTAATGGGCAAGCACCTTTGACACAAGATGAACTAGATAATATCAAAAGTTTGAATGACCGCATTTCCATGCAGGATGTTCGAGATATCTACGTACCTCTTGCTCATCTGATATATCTATATATGAAAGAATTCGAATCTTTGTTCTTGAGTAAAGGTTTATTTCTTCATAAATATGTAGAAGTACCGCCTTTTATCATCGGGATTGCCGGAAGCGTAGCCGTTGGAAAAAGTACCACAGCCAGACTGCTGCAGACGATTTTGTCTCGTACCTTCAAACGAAGAAATGTTCAGCTGATCACGACTGATGGATTTCTTTATCCAAATCGTATATTAAAAGAGCGTGGAATCATGGATCGCAAAGGATTTCCTGAAAGTTATGATATGGAGATGCTGATCGACTTCTTGAATCGTGTAAAATCTGGTCAGGAAGAGATAAAAGTACCTGTTTACTCACATGATGTATATGATATCATTCCAGGTAAGTACGAGCTGATCCAGCAACCTGATATCTTGATCGTTGAGGGGATCAATACGCTTCAATTACCTGCGAATCAGCAAATCTACGTCAGCGACTTTTTTGATTTTTCTGTCTATGTCGATGCCGATCCCGTGCTGATCGAAAAATGGTATTTGGATCGTTTTGGCGCGTTACTGGATACGGCTTTCCAAAATCCAGAGAATTATTATTATCGTTTTGCTATCGGAGATCGTGAAGAAGCCTTTAAAATGGCAAAAGATGTATGGAAAAATGTGAATTTGAAAAATTTACAGGAATATATCTTGCCTACACGAGGAAGAGCCGATATAATTCTCCATAAAACTGAAAATCATATTATCGATTCGATTTTCATGCGAAAATATTAGCATTTTAAAATAGTTTGACTATTTTGAGATAAAATTTAAAGGGATAGGGGTAATAAATTTGACAAACGTTGCCGATATGACGAACGTTGAAAAGATTATCGTATTAGACTACGGTAGTCAGTATAACCAATTGATCACAAGACGTATTCGTGATCTTGGAGTCTTTTCCGAATTATTGAGCCACCGCATTACTGCAGAAGAAGTAAAAGCGATGAATCCAAAGGGAATCATTCTTTCTGGCGGACCAAACAGTGTATATGATGAGAATGCATTTGGGATCGATCCTGAGATCTTCAATTTAGGTATTCCTGTATTAGGGATTTGCTATGGTATGCAATTGATCACATACAAACTTGGCGGTTCCGTAGAGCCTGCTAAAAACCGCGAATATGGGAAAGCCTTGTTAGAAGTAACAAGCGATCAAGCTGTCTTGTTTAAAGAAACACCAAAACAACAAACAGTATGGATGAGCCATGGCGACTTGGTAACTAAAGTTCCTGAAGGCTTTGAAACAGTCGGAACAAGCAAAGATTGTCCGATTGCTTCTATCCAAGACACAACACGTAATTTTTATGGTATCCAATTCCATGCAGAAGTACGTCATTCCGAATACGGAATCGAATTGTTGCGCCACTTTGCCTTTGATGTTTGCCACTGTGAAGGTAACTGGACAATGGATAACTTTATTGATATGCAAGTAGAAAAAATCCGTGAACAAGTTGGTGACAAAAAAGTCTTGCTTGGTCTCTCAGGCGGCGTTGATTCTAGTGTCGTTGGGGTTCTTTTACAAAAAGCGATTGGTAACCAATTGACATCTATCTTCGTTGACCATGGTCTGCTACGCAAAGGCGAAGCGGAACAAGTAATGGAAAGTCTAGGCGGAAAATTCGGCTTGAACATCATCAAAGTCGATGCAAGAGATCGCTTCTTAGACAAGTTGAAAGGTGTATCTGACCCAGAACAAAAACGTAAAATCATTGGGAATGAATTCGTATATGTTTTTGATGACGAAGCAACAAAACTTGCTGGTGAAGAAGGCGTCTCTTTCTTAGCACAAGGAACGTTGTATACTGACGTTATCGAATCTGGTACAGAAACAGCACAAACGATCAAATCTCACCATAATGTAGGTGGACTGCCAGAAGATATGCAATTTGAATTGATCGAACCATTAAACACACTATTCAAAGACGAAGTCCGTGAATTAGGTACTCAATTAGGCATGCCTGATTCAATCGTTTGGCGTCAGCCATTCCCTGGCCCTGGTCTTGGTATTCGTGTTCTTGGCGAAATCACTGAAGACAAGCTAGAAATCGTACGCGAATCTGATGCTATCTTGCGCGAAGAAATCGCAGCTGCTGGACTTGACCGTGATATCTGGCAATATTTCACTGTTCTTCCAGGAATCCGCTCTGTCGGTGTTATGGGTGACGGACGTACTTACGACTACACAGTCGGTATCCGTGCGGTGACTTCAATCGACGGAATGACAGCTGACTTTGCCCGTATCCCATGGGAAGTCTTGCAAAAAATCTCTGTACGTATCGTAAACGAAGTAGCCCATGTCAACCGCATCGTGTATGACATCACTTCTAAACCACCAGCAACAGTGGAATGGGAATAAGAAACAACACGCTAGAAAGCCTATGTTATAGGATTTCTAGCGTGTTTCTTTTGGGGTGGTCACATTTTGGTCACACTTGTGTTCGTTGTTCCTTTTTTTATCTGTCGTAAATTGATTCTTAGTTTCTCAAATCAAATATTTACTTTGATAAAACTTGTAAACTATACAGAACCAAAGTTAAGTTTTAAAACATTATTTAAATCTGTAAAGTTTTCTTCCTTTGTAAAGGGAACGAAGAAATCAGGTTCAATTGAAAACATTTCTTCTAATAAGCTCCTGTTAACCCTAAAATTATTTTCAATGCTTGATAAATCAGTTAACTTATTCGTTAGAACCAAGTTAAAAATACTACGGATTTTTCCGGGACGTTTAAATACAATCTCCCTATCTAAAGGTTCTTCTAATTTGTAATTTTTTATAGCAATTTGTCGATAAAAATAACTATGTTGTTTTGGTGTAAGAAACCCTAATTTGTAAGCTCTCATTTCAAGTGCTTGAATTGATACATTATATTTTGCCTTTAAAGAGATATAACTATCTGGATTTGAAATCTTTTTTATTTTTTCTAAATCTTCTTGAATAATATGTGAAGGCAATAAAAAGCACGAAGCAAAATAATCTGCTTCTCTTTCTACTTGTTGACGTTCATTTTTATCTAACAGAGAAAAGTCAACATATGGGTGTAGTAACAAATGTCCTAATTCATGAGCCAAATCAAAATTTCTTCTCACTGCTGATTTTTTTATACCTAATACAATGATCGGAACATCTTGTGTTGACCATGCACTATAAGCATCTGCCTTCCCACCAACATTCTTCTCTAAAACATAAATTCCTGCCTTTTCTAATGATAATAATAGATTACCATTATCAGGTTGAATATCTAAAAACTTTCTAGAAAGAGTAGCAATCTCTTCTATTTTTTCATTTGTTATTTCATCAAATAACATTTTAGAAATTTTTTGTCTAAGATCTAATAACTTATTAGGTGGCACATTTAAAAAACTTTCTAAATAACTAATTACTTTCGAAGCAACATTTAAATAAACTACCTCGCTATTAGTTTTTTTTCTTGAAGAAATATCTGCTTTTCTATATGCAACATTATTTTCAAAAAAAGTCTTTTCAATAATAATTTCTTCAAAGAAAAAAGAAGATTTCACTTGTAAAATTTCTTTCATTTGTAAGATATTTTCAAATGACGGTTCTATCATTTGCTTTTCAAATTGCCATATAGATTGTTCAGACACGCGTAGTTTTTCTCCAAGTTCTTTACGTGAAAGACCATGCAACATCCTAATTATTTGCAGATTTTTCCCATAAAACATTGTGCTCTTCCTTTCTTAATACACTGCACTGGGAAAGCTAATTGGAGATTTCTTCTTCCTCTTTTGGAATTGTATAATCATAATCATAAAGATCACCAATTTCTTCTTTTTCACCAACTACAGCAGAATATTCTTCATCTTCTATAATTATAGACGTAGTTTGTAGATAAGGTGTTAAATTTTGAACTACATGTAATTCTTTTGTTTCATCATCAGGTAAAACAAGTAAAACTGATTCTATCACTTTTGCCGTATTAGTTTTATAAACCACTATATAAAAATTTTCATATTTTGATAACTCTTGTTCTGAAATCATTGGTTCTTCCAATGGAAGTTCTAATTGAATTGAGGTATTAGGCACTTTCTTTTGACCTTTACGAACTGAATTAAGGATAGGTTTATTAATCTTAGCATAATCAGACAAATATTGACTTACCTTTTTCTTTTTTTCTTTTGAGAAAGTTTGCTGTAATCTATAGTCGTTTTTTACGATAAAAAGAGAAGGTTTTTCTCCACCAAAGGAAAACTCTAAATATTCCCAACTTTCGCCTGCTTTTTCGCGTTTATTTTTTGCAAAATTAAAAGTTTTTCTAGCAACACCGTCATCAATAAAGTTACCTTTTGTAAAAGCAAAACCAGCGGAAACTTTCAATTTTTCTTTCATCTCTTTACGAATATCTAGATATTCTTTATAACCAAGTAATAACCCATCAACAACTAATTGTGCTTCTTCTGCATTGAGAACTTCATTTTCCATTTGTACAACTCCAATCTACTTATATTTGAAGTCATTATATCCTATTTATTTTAAAAATTGAAGAAAAGAATACAAAATAGATATTTTTTTTAAAGTGAATCTAAAAAAATGAAAAGAAAAATACTTATCAAAATATGCCTCTCTTATTATGGTTTTTAACTAAAACAAAAACAGTATAGCATATTATTATATATCATTTTGTTTCTTTTGCTGTAAACTGATTCTTAGTTTCAGGTGTCAGATTGCTTTTAGAAAAATTAGTTTGGATAGATCCAGTCAAATCATTCGCTATCTCTCTCAATGAATTTGGATACAAATGACCATAAGTTCCTAAAGTCGTTTGTACATCAGCATGCCCTAGTCTCTCCTTAATTCGAAGTGCATCCTTTCGCTGTGATATAAGCAAAGAAGCATGACTATGTCTTAACCCATGTATGCGGATTATATGAACACCAGCAATCGTTGCATGTCTTCTCATAATATGACGGATTGTATATTTCTGAGTAGGTATTCCATTATAAGAAAGTACAAACGACATGCCTCCTATTGAATCTTGACGCTCCTTCCAATCTTTTAAAAAGGTAATTGTATCGTCGTCTTGTTCGATTGTACGAATACTAGAAGCTGTTTTGGGTTCTACAAACTCATAGGTTTTGGCATTCTTATAATAGAGTGGTTTATTCACACGCAAGTTTTTATTTTCAAAATCAATATCTTTCCAACTTAATGCAGTGGCTTCTCCCAAACGCATACCGGTCATAAAAAGTAACCAAATACAAATAAAACCACAATGTTGGTACAAATCATCAATATAAAAAGTTGAAATAACTTTTTCAAATTCTTCTTTTGTCCAAAAATCAACTGTAGTTTTCTTTTTCTTCACATTTCCAATAACTTTTGCAGGATTTTTTCAAGTAGTCCCAAAACCACTGCTTGGTCTAATGACATCTGAAAAATCCCATATATGTTTCTTACATGTGTGAAAGAAGAAATTTCACTGAAATGCATGAAATTGTTCATCTTTATAAAGATATTCCTTATGTGAGAGAAGGACATACATTTTCTGATATGATTTCAGAAAATGGTTATTTATCAGAAGACTTGCCTAAAGAATATCGCGCTAATGTTGGAGCTAGTATCTTAATGGCAAATGACTCAGCTTTAAAATATGCGCTCTATCGATTCTCTTCTTTTGAAGAAGTAGCAAAATATTTTTTCATGAGTAAATCAGCCTTATTCAACCGATTAACAGAGTATTTAATTTTTAATAAAAATTGCCATCCCGATTATGCTCGAAGCTTAATAAACAATTATAGATACAGAAATAACAAAGAATTTTTTAGTATATTCTATCAATATAATGCTTATTTTAATACCTTACTAACTAAATGACTTTTCTGTATACTTACATTCAGGATACATAGTACAAGCTCTAAAATAACTATGGTTGCTCTCACTCCATTTATCTACAATAAAGCCAGATTCACATTTTGGACATTTGACAACTTTTTCAGGTAAACTTTTTAAAAAAATATATTTTTCCATAGTTTTTGGGATCAAGTTATTCAATAGCTGTAACAATCCATATCTATCATACCATTCAATATTTTGTGCCTTTTCATTCTTTTCTATTTCCATGTATACATATGGATTAAATAAGGAAGTAGTGATAAATAGTTTATTTGTCCAACCTTTATCTGAAATTCCAGAATAATGTTTGATATAGTCTACTGTAATAATTTTCGGGGCTTTAGTATTTAAACGGTAATGTTTTGCTTGTACTGCAATACATTCATCATCTTTTTTTATAATTAAATCTATATTGTTGTCTCCTGTATATACATATCTATCTTTTTGATATTCTTTTTTTGTTACTTCAACTTCATAATTAGCTAATCGAAAAACAGCTGCTAAAAATTGTTCAAAATAATCTCCCTGCTGTCTCCAACCAGTTTTACCTACGGAAAACTCTTTATCCATATTATTTAAAAAATCTATCACTATGGTTTCATCATCACTTTGTACAAAAGATAACCCTTTTACTTCACGATACTTTTTAGATAAAACTTCTTTTGAATTTATTTCTTCTGTCTTATGTGTAACTTTTTGTAAAAAACTTTTAAGCATAAGCACTACTCCTAATAAATAATTTGTTTCACAATATATAATTATAATAACTCTAAACAAGTATTATTTATATATTTCATAAAAATTTTTTTACAAAAAGTCCAGATTCACTAGGTATATTCGCATAAGAAAATCATTTTACAAATCAATTTTTGTATTAAATTTCATTGTTTTTTCACTTTTCTTTTTAATGGCAAAATATTACAGAAATTATAATTACATACGTGACCATTTTACTTATCAAAAATACCTGTCAGGATAATCCTTGACAGGCACTTTTGATATTAATAACTGCGTTTGTTGTATTCAGTAAACTGAAGGTTTATATTTTCGCAGTAAACTCGTCATACTCTAAAAATTAGGAATTTTCAAATTTGTTGTGAAAGAGAGATCATTTCAATTAACCCTTGAGCAGCTTCACTACCTTTATTCCCTGCTTTCGTCCCTGCTCTTTCAATTGCTTGCTCAATGGATTCTGTGGTTAATACACCGAACATCACGGGAATATCGGATTCTAGGTTAATATGTGCGACTCCTTTTGCTACCTCATTGGAAACTAATTCATAATGAGTAGTTGCGCCTCTGATCACTGTTCCCAACGTAATCAACCCATCATAACTATCTTTTTTGCTGAGTTTTTTGGTAATAAAAGGAATTTCAAAAGCTCCCGGTACCCAATATATATCAATTTGTTCTTCTTTAACGCCGTGTCTTTTTAAATTATCCAATGCTCCTTGCAATAATTTTTGATTGATAAATTCATTAAATCGCGCGACTACAATTCCTATTCGAAGATCCCTTGGAGAATAATTTCCTTCATAAATTGTCATTTTCTTGCTCCTTTATTTTTATACTGATAAGTAATGGTGGAACTTATCTCTTTTTGTTTTTAAATAGGCTTGGTTTTCCTTTTGTGGAACGGTTTCAATGGGTACCCTATCGACAATCGTAATTCCATCCTGTTGTAGCTCTGTTACTTTATCGGGATTGTTTGTAAGTAATCGAATGGACGTTGCACCAATTGATTTTAAAATATCTGCTGCAAAGTGATAATCTCGTTCATCCGGAGCAAACCCCAATTCAATATTTGCTTCATAAGTATCAAGTCCTTGTTCTTGTAATTGATAAGCTTTTAGCTTATTCCTCAATCCGATCCCACGACCTTCTTGACGAAGATAAAGAATAGCCCCAGTCCCCTCTTTCTCAATCATTCTCATCGCTTCATGTAACTGTTCACCACAATCGCAACGATGAGACCCGAAGACATCACCGGTTAAACATTCTGAATGAACCCGGACTAATGTAGGAGATTGACTATTTTGAATATCTCCTTTTGTTAACAATAAATGCTCCCGCTTTTCTCCATCTTCATAAATCGTCAATTTGAAATCACCATAATCTGTCGGTAAGTTTACTGTTATATGACTACTTTCTTCTAAAAATTTTACCAACTCATCAATAGTAATTAAGGGTAACTGCCATTTTTCAGATAAACGGGTCAGGTCTTTCATCCTTGCCATCGTTCCATCCTCTTTTAGGATCTCGCAAATATAAGCAGCCTCTACGCTATTAGCTAATTTCGCTAAATCAATCGCAGCTTCAGTGTGTCCTCGACGTACAAGCGTTCCGCCCTCTACACTAATCAAAGGGAAAATATGTCCTGGTCTAAGAAAATCATTTGATTTCGAATGAGGATCAGCCAATGCTTGAATGGAAGTTGCTCGATCAAATGCGGAAATACCAGTCTTCGTATGTTTATGATCCACACTAATCGTAAAAGCTGTACCAAACGCATCCGTATTATGAGCTGTCATTTCTCCTAAAGACAAGCGTTGCGCAATGCTCTTAGATAGTGGCGCACAGATTAATCCTCGACCAAACTTTGTCATAAAATTGACCGCCTCAGGTGTCACATATTCGGCTAAACCAACCAGATCTCCTTCTGATTCTCTATCTTCATCATCAGCTACAATGATTAGCCCACCCTTTTTCAGGGTCTTTATTGCTTCAGTAATATTACTCATAGTAAGTCCTTCTCCTTATACATTTCAAATTTATTTCTCTGTGCCTTTACATATTTTCCAACCATATCCGTTTCTATATTCACAAAATGTCCTACACTTAAATTTCCCAGATTTGTCAAGGATTTGGAATGTGGAATCAGACTAACTGAAAAGCTTGCTGTTGTTGTTTCCGTCACTGTTAAACTTACTCCATTAATTGCAATTGATCCTTGTGGAATGATTTCACCTGCATATTTGGTTGGATAAGCAAACGTCAAAACTAATGCATTTTGATTCTCTACTTTCTTAATCAACCTTGTAACAGTATCAATATGTCCCGCAACAAAATGTCCTTCAAAACGTTGCATCATCAAAACTGCTCGTTCTAAATTGACTCTATCGCCCACTTTTACGGTGGAAAAAGTGGTCCGTTGAAAAGTTTCAGGCATTATTTCAGCTTTAAAAAATGTACTTGAAACCTCAATAGCAGTTAAACATACCCCATTGACTGCCATACTATCACCAATGTTGTAATCACTTAGTATACTGTTGGAAGCCTGAAAAGTGAGTTGGATCATTTGCTGGTTTCGTCTAATTTCTTTGACTATTCCTTGTTCGGCGATTAATCCTGTGAACATTGCTTTCGTTTCCCCCTCACTCGAATGTCTTCTCCAAGCTGTTCAACTTCCAAAAATTCTAATTGCTGGTCTTTAGAGACTAAACGTTCACTATGAAAGGACATCGGACTTGTTCCCCCAAAAAGTTTGGGCGCAATATAACTGATGACTTCGTCCCAGAGACTTTCTGCTAAAAAAGCATCATGGATTTTCGCTCCTCCTTCTACGTACAACGACTGAACACCTTTCTTTCTCATGGTCTCAATAAAGAAGGCAAAAGAAAACTTAGGTGTATAAAAAATTGTTACATGGGGGAATATTTCCTTTAGCTCATGATTTTCCGTAAATATCCAAACCGGACTTGTTGTCTTTTGAAAAAGATTGAGTTCAGGACTTTTAAGAATCCGCCCTCTACGATCCAAAACGATGCGCACTGGCGGGAAAATATTTTCAGCATCAGGCAACAAATGAGGGTTATCAACTAGAACAGTTTCGCTCCCCACCACGATTCCTTGGTATTCTCCTCGCTCTTTCCGTACTCTTGAAATGGCCTTTGGGCTTGTTATTGAGTGCCGAGAACCTTTCTTTATAGAAATCTTCCCATCTAGTGTAACGGCTTGTTTTAGTGTGATATAGGGACGATCCATTTCAAAAAAGTGGTTATAAAAAGGATTCAGTGCTCTACATTTCTCTTCTTCCACACCTACAATTACTTTGATTCCATGCTTTTGTAGAAATTCTCTGCCTTTTCCTGCCACTAAAGGATTCGGATCAAGCTGACCTATGACTACTGTTGTGATACCAGACTGAACAATGGCTTGCGTACAAGGTGGCTGTTTTCCTTGGTGATTACAAGGTTCTAAAGTAACATATAAAGTTGAATTAAACAGTTCTTCGGGGGAACTACAATTTTGAATAGCATTTACTTCAGCGTGGGACTCGCCATAATGTAAATGGGCACCTAGTGAGATTAGCTTTCCTTCTTTTACAATTGCTGCTCCAACTAATGGATTGGTAAAGGTATTTCCCTTTCCTTTTTTTGCTTCTGCAATCGCAGCTAGCATGAAAGACTGGTGCATATAAATTCCCCCTTTCAACAAAAAAAGCCCTGCGAATTTAATCACAGGGCATAACTAAACAAACCTAAAGGTAAATCGATTTTAATAAATAAAACCGACCTTCAGTCAACTTTTCTTCTCCCATCCAGACTTTAACTGTCGGTGCCAGATTTTCACTGGCTCAACCACAAAAATGTGGGTCACGGACTTCGAGTAAACTCGTCACCGTCGGTCGGGAATTACACCCTGCCCCGAAGAAATATTCAATTCGTTTAGAGTATATTCTTAAAGCTCAAGTGTGTCAACCTAAAATAAAATGGAGTATAAACACCCGCATTTAATCAAGGTTATTCGCATGAATAGAATAATATATCCAAAAAAGAGACGTTTATGGTCACACTTTTGGTCACAGTTTAATTCAATTCAAATCTAATCACGCTAGCTATACCGTTAAAAATCCCAACAAATCAGTGTTGAATTTTCTTACTTCCTAATAGGCTATTGAGTGGGAATAATCAAAAATAGCCAACAAATTTTGATATGTCAATGTTTGTTGGCTGTTTGTTTTTTCATTATCACACTTTTATCACAGTTACAAAGTTTTTAAAAGATTTCATCAATTACTTTATACGTAATTTTAATTGATTTACTCTTGACAAAACATGAAAATTCCTTCAATAGTACTTCATAAGCGTTTTTTATATGTCCGCTCCTTTAGTCTTCTTTGTTCCTTACCAAATATTTCTTGCTAATTATTTAACAGTTCTGGACATGATTCAATATGTGTTCTCAAATAATAAAAAATGAAACTTTTACAGTTAATACTAAATAACGATAACAATTTTAAACAAGATGAGGCATAATAAAAATATATTCAACAATGCTAGTAGCATCTTCATTAATACAAATATTTTCCGATAGAAAAATATTCTGAGCTAATTGCTTGACATTTTATTTTCAACTATTGATAACCACCGTTGTAAGCGCTATCTTTAATTGAGATAGCTTTATACTAAAAGGAGATATTATGAAAAAATATGTTTACATAGGAATAATTGCCCAATTAATACTCACTGTTTTTATTTTCCTTTCAGTTATTGACCAATTAGAGTTAAATAAATTACTTTATAAAGATAAAGAAAAGATTACTATTCTAGTCGAATCTAATTCAATGTTAAGAGAACCTCAGCAACAAGCTGATTTTATTATTGAAACAGCAAACAACAATCAAATTGAAATCTTTAAATATATATTTTCTAGTGACTCCGATTTAAAAATATATACAAATCAAACAATGAAGAATGGATTTACTACTCTAGGGAATCCAAATGAAAGCAGTACAGATACTTTAAAGTCTAGAAAAGATTTCGTTTGGACAAATTCAAAAATTGACCTAGAGCTAAAAAAGTTCGCCGACATTCCTGAAACAGGGATTTCAGGCGTCTATTATATTCAGGGAAACACTCAAAAACAGATCCACGCGTTTCTCAGAGATATCAATAAACTAGGTACTATACAAACCGATAACAATGATAGTTACAACCTAAATGTCCGCAAAGAGTTTTTCGACAAATATTTATTGATTTTAGTATGGTTTCTATTATTGGTGGTTAATTTAGCAATATTGATCCAATTTCTTATTAAACAAACTAAAAAAATCACTCTATTTAAACTATTTGGCTGGAGTATCCAAGATACTTTAAGTTCTTTTACAATTCCTATCATACGTGTACTTTTATTGAGTTTATCTACCGTCAGCCTTATTATTGTCCCATACTTTTTTATCCGTTATAAAGGAATGCCATTTATAATTTCCTTTTTCTCTTTGTCATTATTGACCACTCTTTTACTCATTACGCTGTATTCTATCTGTATTTATCTATCTATTAAACTCATTTATCGCTCGAATCATCCCAATAATTTAAAAGGCAACAATTACAGCAGTTTTGGGATAGCCTTTAATCTATTCTGTAAATTAGCAGTTGCAACAACCATTATTATTTTAGGTACTTCATTATTAAAAGAGCAACAGGTATTGGTTCAGCACCAAAATCAAAATGTCTATTGGGAGAAAACAAAGAATATCTATGCCACACAATTAAGATTTATCACGAATGATCCAGATGAATATCGTCCTTACGAGAAAAATTTGAAAAATTTTTTTAACGAGGCAACAAATAAAAAAGGATTATTCCTAATAAACTCATCCAATTATGAAAAACTATCAAATGGAAAACCGCTCTATGAAATGAATACTCATAGTGATATTGAACAATTGACTTCTCCTGCTGGAAAATCGATCATTATCAATAAAAACTATTTCGCGCACAACCCGATCATAGATACTCAAGGAAAATCTCCTATAGATAAAATAATCTATTCACCTAACCATTTGAATCTATTAGTGCCTGACTTCTTGAATAAATTTGAAAAAGAAATTGAATCGCAATATCTGGAATATTTTTCTTTTTTGAGGCGAGCTACGAGCGCGTCTTCAGAACCGATAAATGCAAAAATAAACATCATATATGTGAAAAGTCATCAAAAATATTTTACGTATAATCCTCACATTGATAAAAAAGACTTTACTATAGTTGATCCAATCTCTATAGTAGATACAGGAAATCTAGATGCTAGTTTTTATGCAGCCTGGTTGACGACATCTTCTTTTGTTCAAACAGAAAAAAAGGATGGATTTAATTATTTATTACCGACCATTATCAAAACAAATACTTTACCAAGCATCCAGAATACTATTTCAATTTACAATTTCCGAGCTGAAGAATTGAATACAAAGAAAACATTGATTTACACTATAAGAATTCTATTGATTTGTTTAACTGTAATCCAAATTTTTAATGTTTTTTCATCCTACCAATTAATCGTAGAAAAATATAGATATAGCTTGCATATTAAGAGACTTTTTGGATATTCTTTTATAAAACTCTTTACTCCAATAGTCATGCCAATTATCTTATTAGATATCATTCTTGTATCAGTATTATTCATCCTTTATAGAAACCAATATATTATTTTTATAATTACTTGCTGGAGCATTTTAGAATTACTTATCACTTTATTAACCATGTATTACTTAAGCACTTCTATTAACAAGCCAAGCATAGAAAAAAAAGGAGTTTAGAGATGATAGAGATAAAAAACGTTGGTATTTCATATGGAAAAAATAAAATTTTTGAACAATTCTCCTTAACGATTAAAGATGGTGACTTTTTATGTATTTATGGAAAAAGCGGGAGTGGCAAAACAACTTTATTAAACTTGTTAGGCTTGCTGGAAAAACCTGATAGTGGAAAAATCATATTTGAAGGTATAGAAAATCCTAGTGCTAAAGAAGTTCATTTACTACAAAAAGATAAGATTGGCTATATCTTTCAAAATTTCGGTTTAATAAACGATGAAAGTGTCGAAAGTAATCTACTTATAGCATTAAAAAACCAAAAGATGAATAACAAAGTGAAAAAAGAAATGATGTTACACAGTCTATTCGAAGTAGGTCTATCCAATGTTTTAAAGAAAAAGATTTATGAATTAAGCGGCGGAGAACAGCAGCGTATTGCGTTAGCTAGATTAATTTTAAAAAAACCTTCTTATATTTTTGCAGATGAACCTACAGGTAACCTTGATGAAAAAAATGCTGAATTAGTCTTTCGCATCATAAAAAAATTTAATGTCGAACATCATGCTACCGTTGTTTTTGTGACTCATGACAAAAAGTTTATAGACTTTACTAAAAATACGTTAGATTTAACTGTCCTAGATAAGCAAGAAAAAATTTTAACACATTAATACGTAGAAATAAGTAAATAAAATGATAATACTCTATAAAATTCATCGTATTCTAAACATATTGTAATATGTTGCAAACCTTTAAATTAGCGAAATAATTCTATACGCTATCTTTTTATTTTCGAGTGGGAATAAACAAAAATAATTGAAAATAGAACTGTGACAAAAATCGTGTCGCAGTTCCTTTTTCCGAATAACTGGTGTTCCAGAAGTAGCTTCTTCGGAAATAAGCCGAAATTACAAAAAAATGTGAGAAGTAAATTTCGTCAATTCCTTCTTATTTCTTGAAGC
>NZ_KV817740.1:0-23183 GCF_001814765.1 Enterococcus sp. HMSC061C05 | reverse complement strand
CTTGAAGCTGACCACTTCTGTCACAACCTCATTTTTTTATTAAGTTTCCTTCTTCTTACCTTTTTCCACTATTTCGTTTCACATCTTTGATGATTTTCAACGCACGTTTTCGTGTTTTGATATTTGGGCTTTTCAAACGGCGATACGCACTTGAGATATCTGTTTTTTCCATATAGACGACCCACTTTCTTCTTTGATTGTAGTCATGTTAAAGAATACAAATCGAAATAATTACGATTTGTATTTTGAATGGTATCAAATGTTAAAAAGAAAGTCAACCTGCTAAAACGAGGCTATGGCAAAAGTCGTGTCACAATCACTTTTTCCGAATGAATAGTGTTCCAAAAGGTGCTTCTTCGGAAATAAGTTTTATTATTACATATGATCTACCAATTATTCTTCCCACATTCACATCTTACCGTTTCCGATTGTCTTAAATAATTCAGCTACTTCTTTTTGCGAACAGTCGTAAAAACAAAAAATTTTTTGTAACATCTCGTAACTGGGACGCGATAGACCTGTTTCCCATTTGGAAAGTGTTTGTCTTGTGATACCTAATTGTCGTGCAACGAAATCTTGTGTATAACTTCGGTCTTTTCTTTTTTTTGTCAGCCATCGAGCAAATACCATCCAAGCATCCTCCTCGTTGTTAAACCGCATCCATTTCCCTCAATATCAACTATATTAGAAACATTTGTAATTGAAAAGAGTCTATAACGATTGGGATCTTAAAAAAGAAATGGTGTATCCTAGTTCTTTGTTTCTCTTTCTCTTGTAAACAGTTCTGAAATCTCTTTAGCTGAGCATCCATACAAACAAATCAATTTATAGAGCATCTCATAACTTGGATATGACCGGCCATTTTCCCAATTGGACAAACCTTGTCTTGTAATATGTAACTGAAGTGACACCCATTTTTGAGTATACCCTTTTTCCCTTCTCTTCTCACGCAACCACTGATGGATCTCCATCCCTCGCTCCTTTCATTTAAGTATTCTCTCCCATATTAACTATAACGGAAAATTTAGGAATTGAATATATGGCGCAATGATTTGTGTCTTACATTTGATTGCTAGTTAGAATACACTGTAAGTGTTGAAATATAAAAAAATAAAAGGAGTGTTAGAGAATGAAAAAAACGGTAATAGGTGGAATAATATTAGGAATGTTTTTTTAGAATATGACCGTTAATAAGGAGATGTCATGAAATATAAATACCTATTTCTTAGCTTGGGGTTCCTTTTATTGTTAGGGATATCGGGATGTACTGATGCAAGAAAAGAACTGACAGGTGATTATGATTATTATCTCTATTTTTCGAATACAATGGACAAGTTTGTAACATCTGGCAGATTCGTTGGTATCGGAAAGAAGGATCAAGTGATTTTAAAAACAGAAGGACTGGAACTAGGCACTTTCGTACAACATGATCAAAAAGTCTTTTTATCTGATCGAACGCATGACTTTGTTTATACACCTCATTCAGGAAAAATCGAAAAGGAAAAGCGCCAAACAAAAGAACATACAGGAATAGACAGCGTCATATTGGACGGGAAGCTGGTTACTTTGTTCAATCATGGCTATCCAGATACCGATGACATCCTTTATCAAAACAATCTTTATTTTAATAATGACTATACGATTATCAACGGGCATATTTTTTCGACTGGAAACGATGAGCAGTCTCTCTATATTTTACGTGACGAAGAAATAGGAAAATTATTTGTTGATAGACTCTATCTTTCTGAAGATACGCTTATCAGTGAGAACCTTGGTTCGTTCCCCAATATAGAAGGGAGTGAATATCTGATAGGTTATCGGCTAAATGTTCATGAAAACCACTTATACGGAGTGGCTTTTGATTTTGCTAATAATCGGCGAGCTGGATTATTTAGCTATTCGCTGAAAGATTCATCGTATACATTTAAAGAAACAGACCGAGAAATAATACTGGAAGATATAGGATTCAGTTTTTCAAAAGGAAGTTTTATTTATAAAGATCAGCTTGTTTACTTTTCAAGTAACGGCACGATCTACTTTATTGATCTTGAGACTGCAGAAACTACTAAAAAACTCCCGACAAACATGGATCTTAGTGGTGTATTTATTGTCTCCGTGATTGATGATGAACACGTAGCGATTGCTACCCATGATCATGATAATAATCTAATCATCTGGGAACTCGACCTAAGTAGCTTGTCTCTTACGGAAAAGCGACGTGTAGAACCTTCACTATGGAGAAAGCAAGAATATCTGTACGACTTTCAAGTAAAGCGATGATTATCTCAAAAAAGTTTGCCCAGCCGCCAACATAAACAAAAATTGATGATAAAATAAATATAAAAATTTTTTTGCGAAAAAGATTGGTGGGCATTGGAATGGAAACAAATGATTTGCGTATGGTAGAAGAGAATTTTCAATTTGATATACGGGCATCTGGAATTTTATGGAATGAGGAAACAGAGGATATTCTTTTGAGCAGGGAAAACAATGAACAGGGCATCCAAGTATTGCCTGGCGGAGCGGTCAAACGTTTTGAGACAAGTCAACAATCCGTTGTTCGCGAAATGCTGGAGGAAACTGGTTATGAAACAGAAATCGTCCGTTTGCTTGCCCTTATTGAAAGTACCTTTTCAATTGAAGAAAACACAGATAAAACCTATCAGCAAATCAATTTCGTCTATCTTTTGAAACGTGTAGCTCACTCGGATAGACATAAAATCGTTGCATCAGAAGAAAAAGTGCGACCAGTTTGGAAACACAGACAAGAGGTAAAAAACGTGAAACCAACTATATTAAACGAAATCATTGCGGAATTTCCTACTTCTGTCCGCTTTGAAGTATCATTCGATTAATTGAGGTTGTGAAAAAGCCGCTCAGTTTTGAGTATTAAGAAAAAGGTTGTGAAAATGACTTTTTCACAACCTTTTTTAGCACATATACTTCTATTTGTCCTTCTATTCTAATTTCTTTCGAACGACATTTAAATAATGTTGCAGCCCGACATTCATTACCCACGCAACACCTAAACCGATGAAACTTCCTATGATGATTCCTAAAAAACGATATTCGATCAAAGACATCAGATAGGCCCCGCGAATAAGTGTAGATAGCATCAACGCCATGGGATTAAGAAAAATATTAGCAACTGCGTAATTTCTAGCAACTAGAAATTGTGCGATTCCGTAAAGAAACGTAATCAGAAAAATCGTCTGCAGTTGCGTGAACGGCACAAATGACAAGACGGCTGACACACATAACCCACCCATCGATCCAATCAGATATTGGACTTGTCGATGCTTCATCGCATCCAAATTTTCCGCCAGCAAAATCGATGCACATGACAAGGTCAACCAATAAGGATTATGCAGATTCAAGCCATGACTGACATAAACGGACAGAAACAAGGCGGCACTGTAGAAAACAGAATCAATGATCACCAAAGGCTCTTCATGAAACCTTTCTTTTAGAGTCGCTTTTTCAATTGTCTGCTCAGGTCGTGAATCCAGTAATTTTGTAATCACTGCCGCAATCAGGGCAAAAACGACACCCATAAAAAAATAAAGCGAGACGATCGGTAATTGAGCGATTGGCAGCTGCATACTCGTTCCCATGGCAGAAAGCATCGCAAAAAACAAGCCACCTGGTTTAGAGATATGGAATAATCGCAACACGAATCTGCTGGAAAAAGCAACCAAAGCTACAGCAAATGGTTCAAGCCATAAAACATAAGTTGACAAAATCCCTAGAACGAAAGCAAACAAAAGTCCACAACCGATCAAAAACATACGTTTCAGCAAAGATTTCATCGGTATGTTTTGATAATAGAAAAAAGTAAAGATCCCTAATGATGAAAAACTTGAAATCAAAAAGTCATGATTTATGTAACCTAACCATAATACGATAAAGATAAGTAGCATCAGGTTCATGATACGAAAAGGATTATCTTGTATTTTATTGAAACGAAAATAAGTCTTGAACAATCTATCCCTCCTTCCTAGTGATTTGAAAAGAAGCTGAATCAAAATGAAATACCAATCCCGTTTGTCAGCATTACCTAGTATAACAATTATTTCTTGATTTTTCATAAAATTAGTATCAAGAAGAAAAAGGCTTGGAAAAGTCAAAACAAAGAACGAACATTCGAGTCGTATTAACAAAAAAAGATAAGGTAGCAAGTTTTCTAAGCAACTCGCTACCTTATCTTTTTTTATTAAAAACCGAATGAATCGTATCTAAGTGCGTACATTCTTCTCTTTTATGCACTGGATTTTTCTCCTGTCCTTTGTCTCATATCAAGAAGCTGGTGCATAGTCTCTAAATCATTCATCGCGCCGGTAAATAAGGGCCAAGCATCCACCCCATCTTGTTTTTTTCTAGGAATAATATGGAAATGAAGGTGAGAGACATGTTCTTCTACTGTCTCATCTTCTGCTTTGATCAAATTGACGCCATCAAAACCGCAATTTTCGACGCAATGAAGAGAAACCGCTCGAATGACGTTCATCAATTCAATAAATAGTTCTTGCTCGCAATCAATTAAATTGACCCGATGTTTTTTGACTAGAGCGATCATATGACCATCGACATCTCCTGTGTTATCTAAAAATACAAGAATATTTTCACTCTCAACTATTTTTCTTCGGTGCAATCTTCCATTCACTATTTTACAAAATAAACAATCCTCCAATTCATCCACCCCTTTGTGGACTAAGAAGGGGTAAGACTCCTCTGTCTTCCCCTTGCTTTTACCAAAATATCGATTAACTATCATGTTTGATCACCTGACTTTCGGTGTCCAGTCAAACTGCAGATCTCACAATTTTCGATACGCTTCTAATTCTTTTTGATTCCCGTATACAAAATGTCCGGGGCGTACTTCCTCGAAAACCGGACCGTCTTTTGTATAATCATGTATGCTAGGATCATACACATGTAATTTTCTTTTCCTTGCTAAAATAGGATCTGGTATAGGCACAGCTGAAAGCAATGCCTTTGTATATGGATGAAGCGGATGGTTGAATAACTCTTCCGTTTCAGCTAGTTCTAAAATATGTCCTTGTCTGATCACAGCGATCCTATCTGAAATAAAACGTACGACTGATAGATCATGAGCGACAAAAAGATATGTCACTTCTCGTTTTTTTTGTGCATCTTTCAGTAAGTTCAACACTTGCGCACGGATCGAAACATCTAAAGCAGAGATTGGTTCGTCCGCTACGACTAATTCAGGTTCCATCACTAATGCACGAGCGATCCCGATCCGTTGTCTTTGACCGCCGGAAAATTCGTGAGGATAGCGGTACATATGCTCTGGAAGTAGTCCGACTTCTTTGATGATTTTTGCCACCTTTTCCAAACGTTCTTCTTCCGAGTGGAACAGGTTAAAATTATAGAGACCTTCTGAGATAATATATTCTACTGTTGCCCGTTCGTTCAACGATGCGGATGGGTCTTGGAATATCATTTGGATCTTACGGATTTTTTCTGCTTGTTCTTTTTTCGACAAGGAACCATTGATCTTTTTCCCTTCAAAGAGAATATCCCCTTTGCTTGTCGGATTTAACCCAATGATTGCTCTGCCAATCGTCGTTTTGCCTGAACCAGATTCTCCTACGAGAGAGAACGTTTCTCCTTTATAAATATCAAAGTTGGCGTCTTGGACAGCTACGAACTTGCTTTTTCCTTCTCCAAAAGTGATTTCTAAATCTTTTACAGTTAACAAAGTTTTTTTATCAGCTGACAACTTGCTTCCCCCCGTCTTGTTCTTCACTATCCAATTCTGCAGCCAAAGCAATCATTTTTTCATGAAGATTTTCGATTTGTTTTGGTTTAAGTACTTTCGGTGCACGAGGATCCAGCAGCCAAGTCTTCGCAAAATGGGTTTCGGATACTTGGAACATAGGCGGTTCACTAGTAAAATCGACCTTCATCGCATAGGCGCTGCGAGGCGCAAAAGCATCTCCTTGGATATCTTTATATAAAGAAGGTGGTGTTCCTGGTACAGAGTAAAGCACATCTCCTTTTTGTGCTAATTGTGGCAAAGAAGAAAGCAAGCTCCATGTGTAGGGATGTTTTGGATCATAAAAAATTTCTTCAACTGTTCCGCTTTCGATGATCTGTCCAGCATACATAACAGCTACTTTGTCTGCTATAGCCGCGACAACGCCCAAATCATGGGTGATAAAAATCGTTGTGAATTGATATTCTTCCTGAAGCTCTTTGATTAGTTCCAAGATTTGTGCCTGGATCGTTACATCCAAAGCAGTTGTCGGTTCATCACAAATCAAGATTTTAGGTCGGCAAGCCAATGCAATAGCAATGACGATCCGTTGTCTCATCCCACCAGAGTATTGGAAAGGATATTCATCATATCTTTTTGCCGCATTAGGGATTCCTGTTTTTTCCATCAATTCGACAGCTAAGCGTTTCGCTTCTTTCGCTGATTTCTTCTGGTGTTTGATGATGACTTCTGAGATTTGTGAGCCAATTGTTTTGATAGGATTCAGTGAAGTCATAGGATCTTGGAAGATCGTCGCGATTTCTTTTCCCCGAATATCTTCCCATTCTTCATCCTTTTTCAATTCGCTTAATATCTTGTCTTTATAGCGGATCGTTCCTGAAGTGATATTGCCGTTTTGTTCCAGCATCCCGGTGAATGTTTTTGTCAGAACTGATTTTCCTGATCCTGATTCACCAACGATGGCTAATGTTTCTTTTTCTTTTAGCTCTAATGAGACATTTCTGATCGCTTTTAATTCACGGTGACGAACATGGAAGCTGACCGAGATGTTTTCTACTGATAAAATTGTTTGATTCTCCATTGTTTGCCTCCTAAATATGTGTTCTTGGATCTGCCGCATCTGCAAGAGTTTGTCCTACGATGTATAAAGAAACAGAAACTAACGCCAGTACAGTCACAGGAATCCAGAAAAGATAAGGGTAATTGCTCATGTTATTCGTATATTTTGCGATCAATCGTCCGAGGGAAGGAACATCACTGCTTAACCCAACGCCTAAGAATGAAAGAAAGGTTTCATATGAAATAAACGAAGGTAGCGCTCTAGATACATCTGTCACGATGATAGAAATCAGATAAGGCAGGATATTACGAAAAATCATCCGCAAGGTCGGTGTTCCTAGTGTTTTTGAGGCTAAATTATACTCGCGGTCGCGGATGATCATGACTTGTACCCGAATAAAGTAAGCTACGCTCAGCCAGCTCGTCACACACATCGCAAAAATCAAATTCCAAAATCCGGAACCAAACGTATAAGAGAGAACGATAACGATCAGTAAAGTTGGCACATTCGAGATGATGTTGTAAATTTCCAACATGAAACGGTCAATTGCTTTCGATGTTCCCCAAATCGCCCCTACTACTACACCAATAACTGTAGTGATCAATGTAGCAATGACACTGATGGAAATCGATGTTTTCGCCCCTGCCCAAACTGCATCGAATAAGGACATGCCGTTAGCATCTGTACCAAACCAAAATTTTGCACTTGGTGGATTATAGCGTTTCGTAAAATCATTGATATCTTTTACATCCATAAATTTGTATCCGCTGAATAATGGCTGGATAAAGCTCATCAATAAGACAGCCAGCATCAGTATCAGCATAAAAATCGCAACTTTGTTTGAAAAGAATTTACGCATGACCGAACGCCAATACGAATACTTCGGCGTATCAATCTTTTCTGAAGCTAACGAATTCGTTTCTACAAAAATGAATTCGTTCATTTGTTCTGTTTTCACATTTTCCAAGCTATTTTCCTCCTGACGATAGTTTGATTCGCGGATCGACTAATGCCATCGCAATGTCCCCGGCTAAGATTGAAAATACGGATACTGTGGTAAAGACAAAAACGATTGCGATAACTAATGGATTGTTATGGGTAATGATCGCATCAGGTAGCATTTTCCCCATACCTGGTGCAGCAAACACTGTTTCTGTGATCGTCGCCCCAGCAATCGCTCCGATGATACTTCCTGGAATCCCATTGACGATTGGGATAGCTGCATTTTTGAAAATGTGTTTTCTAGCAATTTCTTTCGCATTCAAACCTTTTGCTTTCGCAAATTTAACATAATCGGAAGACTGTTGGTCGATCATGTAACGTCTCAGCCAAATAACGATTCCAGAAACAGACAATAGTCCTAGAATCACTGTCGGTAATATATAGGAGCGAATATCTTGTGCGCCCAATGCTGGGAAGGAATCTGGCAAAGAAAACCAGGTGCTTCCAATAAATCGGAAGAAATAGATAAAGGCTAGACTTGGCACGGAGATCAGCACCGTTACGATAGCGATCCCTGCTTTATCTGGTATCTTTCCTTTGTAACGAGCCATCAACATCGCAGCAGGTATACCGATCGCATAAGCAATAATAACAGCGATAGCTCCCATACGAAATGATGTACCGATCATCGATGGGTCTTGGTGATTCGTGTCTGTGATGACGTAATTATCAGAAAAATATTTTTTGTCTCGTGAAGAGATGTTTTTTGTTTTCTGATATTGACGGAGATAGATATTAGCAGAAGAGCGCGCTGTAAAATCATCATTAAATGTTGTCTCTGTACTTTCTGTTTTCCCTTGTCCTCCTGAGATGATGCTTGTTACCGCTTGTCCGGCAAATGTCGGATATGAAGTGCCTAGATTCAAATGAACGATATTTTGATGGATATAAGGAAATTGTCCATTGAAATAGATTTGGTATTTATATTGTGTTCCTGAACCGACAAGTGCCCAACCGACCAACTCATCGTTTTCGATACGCAGAGAATGTTTTAAGTTAGGATTGCTGGCATCTTTTACTTTCCATGGGTGATCGATTTGGATCATATTCGCATAGAAATTCACTACGCGTTTTACTAATGGAATATCTTTTGTCGCATAATATTCTTTGCTGATTGGAAATTGTTTGAGCGTCCAACCATTTTTCTTCGCCCAATCTTGGTATTTTTCTTCTAACTGCTCAGAAGAGGCTTTTTCTGATGAACTGCTTCCTACTTCTTTTTTCAGTTCTTTCGTCGTGTAGTATTCGATATAACCCATCTTGCTGAAGGCTGTATTTTCATAATCTGCCAGTTCATCTGGTTTTGCCTTTAATTTTCCGTAATTCACATCATTTTGAAATATCGTTTTTCTCGGAACAAGTGAATAGATCACCGCATAGGTTAAGGTAGTTACAAGAAAAATACTAAGTATAGAGCGCAGGACCCTAAATAAAAGGTATCTTTTCACAATTTTCCCTCTCTTTCATCATATAAGTAAAAAAGGCTACAATAGAAATTGAAAGCCTTTTTTACTATTCATTCAGCTAAATTACTTAGAACTTGTTGTTTCTGCTTCTTTCGCAGTTTCTTCTTTTTTCGTTTCCCAAGCTTTCTTCGCTTTGTCGTATTGATCTGTTGTGACGATATCGCTTTGTACTTCTACATATTTCAATTTGTTTGCAGCAATACCTGCCCAACCATATGGTCCGCTAAATGGTACTACATTTGTGACACGCGGCGTCCCACCATCTGCATAAATTGGTACTTGCAAAGCATTATCTAACAACCAAGCTTCTGCATCTGCATAAGCAGTGTAACGAGCATCTAAATCATCAGTGATAGCAGCGGCTTTATCCAATAATGCGTCGTATTCAGACAAGTTGATTGCTTTTTTCGCAGCAGTTGATGGATCCGTTCCTTGTACTACGGCAGAAGCTTCCAGTCCAAGTGTATGGATCATATCCCCTTTGCGTGAATCATAGATATTCAAGTAAGAAGATGGATCAGTGTAGTCTGGACCCCAACCAGAGGCATTTGTAATGTCAAAGTCGCCAGCTTGTCCGGTCGTGGCTTGATAAGTAGCAGCTAAATATTTATCTTCATTCAATAGTTGAACATCAACCACTACGTTATCTGATCCTAAAGAAGTTTCCACTGATTTTTTCAAAGATTTGACCATGTTGACACTAATCTCAGAAGTTTCCTCAACTGGCATATCTAAATGAATAGGGAATTGCACACCTTTTGCTTCTAGTTCTGTTTTTGCTTTTTCCATATATTCTTTGGCTTTGTCTGCGTTATAATACCCATCTTGTCCATCAGATAAATTTACATCGCCAAAAGCATCTGAATCCAGTGCTTTTAATTTACTTGCCACTGTATCACCGTAAGGTTTTCCGCCAATTTCTACAAAATCGGCAGGAACAAGTGTATTACGTAATGCTTTAGTGGCTCCTTCTTCTCCTACACTTTGTGCGTTATAGCTTTTCTTATCAAATCCGAATAGAATAGCTAAACGGAAATTGCGGTCTAAAATAGCTTTCTGTGTATCTTCTTTTTCTTTATCTGTTGTTTTTGAAGTTGCATCAAATGTACCTCGGTTAAAGTTAAATGTTAAATTGTATGTGGATCCACCTGTTTGAGACCAAGTCACACCATCTGGATAAGCTTTTGTTACGTCTTTATATCCTGGTGAATTTGGATAAACACGAGCAAGAGATAATTCTCCATTTTCGTAAGATTTAAATAACCCATCGGGATCACTTCCATCATTATAGGTCCATTTTACTGTGTCTAAATGGACATTTTTAGGATCCCAATACGATTCGTTCTTCGTATATTCGATGACTGATTTAGCTGTATTGTTTGCAAGGATGAAGGGTCCATTATAAAGGATGGAGTCTGGTGTTGGTTTACCGAAATCTTTCCCTTTTGATTTTAGGAACTCTTCATTGATTGGATATAAGATACCGTAAGTCGTTTTTGAGTTCCAGAATGGTTCAGGTTTATTCAATGTGTATTGCAACGTATAGTCATCTACTGCTTTTACCCCAACAGTAGAAAAATCATTCGTTTTACCATCTATATAATCAGATAAGCCTTTGATACTATCTGCCACGATATATAACGTTTCTGATTGTACATCTACCGCGTGTTTCAACCCAGTAACAAAGTCATTTGCTGTCACATCAGCCCCATACTCATTTCCTTCACTATCCACCCAAGGAACACCTTTGCGAAGATGATACGTATAAGTCAACCCGTCATCACTAACTTCCCATGACTTAGCCATATCGCCTTTCAGGTTCCCGTATTGGTCATTTTCCAAAAGACCTTCCACAAAGTTAGTATAGTGGTCACTATTCGTTTTTCGGGATGAGAATGTGTAATCTAGCGTTTCAAGATCTGTTACATATACAGAACTATATTCTGATACAAGGTCACTTTTCTTTGAAGAGCTAGACCCTTTTGCATTACTCCCGCATGCTCCCAGCATAACGGCACTTACTAGAAGCAAAGCTAAAACTTTTTTCATATAATGTATATCCCCCTCTTATTTATACTGCTTTCACCCTTTTCAACCCCTATTAACCAGATAATTGCGCAACATATTTAATTAATAAATCACCTGAAATAATTAAAAGATAATGAAAGTTATTGAAATAATACATTTGGCGTTAGGCAATGTCAAGGTGATTCAGCAAAATAATTCGAATTATCTGAAATTTATATATATAACTATATATGCAATTATCTAACTTTTTCTTTTTATCATTAAGAAAATAAAAAAATAAATATCATTAATGTAATAAGCGTAAAACGAATGTACTCGAAGAAAAAAGCGTTGAAAGAATTATCTTTCCATAATTTTTTTATGTATAGCATATCCCACTTTTATACGAAAAATAATATATATATGCATGTAGTTTATATAATTATTAAAAATAATCTTTGAGAGGAAAAAGCGAACGAATAAAAATTACTTAAGTTATATATTTGAACGTTTTCTCATTTTAAACTCATTTAAAAGAAACCGGATTCCCTACAAAAAAAGCTTCTAATTTTCGTACGATAACTACGTTGGTCCTTAAACTTCATACTTTTTTATGATTTTTCAGCGGTTTTCGATGGTATACTTTTTAGATGGAGGAGATGTCTATGCGGTATATATCAAAATTTTTATTAGGGATTTATTTATTCTTTCTATTATGGTTGATTTTATTCAAGCTATCATTTAATCTTCCACAATTTCTCACTTATTCTTACAGCAATGTCAATCTCGTCCCTTTTTCTACTTTTTCTTTTGAAAATACGACGGTTTTGCGCGAGACCACTTATAACTTCATTGTCTTTTTTCCTTTTGGGGTGCTTTTGAATGTCAATTTCAAAGGGCTTTCCTTTTCTAAAAAATTAGGGATCATTTTCCTTGTAAGCTTCTTCGCAGAGTTTATTCAATTCCTATTCGGTATTGGTGTAGCGGATATCACTGATGTAATTACTAATACAACAGGAGGTCTGATTGGATTATGGTTCTATCAGCTTTTAAACAAACACCTATCGACAAATAAGTTGGATCGCCTAGCCGTTATTTTGGGGTACGTTTTATTGTTATTTCTAATCGTAGCTTTTTTATTTTTGACACGTACTATCCGTCTTCGATAAAATCGTTCATAAAAAAGGACCGTCACAGATACATTCCAGTGTGTACCTATGACAGTCCTTTTTTATTCAATTATTGATTCTCAAAAAAATCGATTTTCACCTCTGCTATTTGGAGTATACATCTTACACATTGAAGCAGTCAGGATATGTTTCCCTTTGTTTTTTATCAAAAAATAGTAAAGTAACGGTTATGTCTATTTTCAGATTAATTACATCAATGAAATGTCCTTTTCATTGAAAAACAAGTATTATCATAACTCCTTCATAATTTAAGTACGCATTTGAATCAAAAATGATTATTTTTTTAGCTTAAATGCTTTATATCTTAACATTTTCCTATTCGACACTTAAATCGATTGAGAAATTTTCGTTCTTCTTTATACCCCATATAGGTATATCTATTTATTGTAAAAAGCTTGTTCTATAAATAATTTTTCTTCTTTTCTATCATTTTTCTCTCTTATGAAGGTATCTTTTTCCTTGATTTCTGCCAGTAGATTTTGCCTGATCCTACTTTTTGAAGGCATTTCAAAGGAAAAAGCAGCAGTTTTTAGAAGTAGCAGAGAAATCAAAACAAGTGTATCGTTATTTTTTAACTATAAAATAACACTAAAAATATAGTTGGTTCGTTATTTTTCACTCTTCTGAATTTACTTTTTTAACCCCATCTGAACTCTTGTTAATATTTATTCATTTCTATTGTATATCCCCTGACAAAAGAAATCTATCTGCCTCCTTTAACTAATCTATTGTTTTTTTAGCTATCATAAAGTTATCCACTGTGGAAAAACTAACGATTTTTTTCGATACACTTTTTTAAAAATTTTTTCCACAAATAAAAACATGTTTACAGCAGTATGATTCTGCTGTAAACATGTTTTTATTAAATAGATAGAATATTAGCTTACATAAAGATGTTTATTTTTTTATTGCTGCGAATAATGTCAAAAATACCGTGACACCAACTACTGTCCAAGTCAAATGACCTTGATCCAAATAAATAAGCATCGTGACAAAACTAGTAATCAGTCCTACATGAAGTCTTTTTTGATCCATCTGCATCCCTCTTTGAATACTAGTATCACTCGGATATTTGATCGTTTGTTTATTTTTTCTATATTTTTCTCTTAAATTTTAAACACGGATCATTTTACCGATATTGTGATTCAATGGTACGGCTTGGGATGATCCAAGCAGCAAGAATCACGATGTTTGCGATCAGCACGGCTACTGGCGCTACTAAATAGCCTAAGACAATTCCTAAAACATTCAAGCCAATCGATAAGTATGATTTCTTGTAATCATTCAGCATCGTCTTCAATGCTTTCTCGTGACCCTTATTTGCTTTGACAAGTTCTTTTGCCAAGATATAATACGCAATGTTAGCGGTCAAGGTAACAAAACCATAAGTCATTTCTGGAGCCAGACTATTGATGTACTCACTGATCCATGAAGTGGCAAATGGAAAAAGTGAAAGCGCAAAAATAAAGAAACTGTTCGCCCATAAGACCCGTCCATTTATCTTATGTACAACTTGAAATAAATGATGATGATTGTTCCAGTAAATCGCTAAGATGATGAAACTGACAATATAGATAAAAAATCGGTAACCTAATGCAGCGAGCGCCTCCCACGTATCTCCGTTAGGTTCATGAAGTTCTAAAACTAAAATAGTCATGATAATGGCGATTACAGCATCTGTAAATGCTTCAAGACGATTTTTAGGCATGATATTCTCCTCCTTTTCCGCTCTATTTTAGATGATAAACAAGGGAAAAAGCAATTGTTTGATCATTTAAGTAGATGAAGTAAAAATCAGTCTGCAGTTGGAGGTGTTTTTAGAGAATCCCTGTTATACTTTTTCTATAGTAAAGAATGAACAAGAGGAGGGTTTTGTATGCGTCAAAAAAATATGTTCTTAAATATCTTCATGGTTCTTTTAGTGTTGATTGCCGCTAGCTTTGTCATCAGTCTTTTTGTTAGTGTCGTAAGTGGCCTTTTATGGTTTGCGGTCAAAGTTTTGATTCCGATCGCACTTATCATCTGGCTCGTTCGTTGGATCAAAGGCAATACACATCGAAAAAACTATTATTAATGAATCACATGATCACTTCGTTATGATATAACTTACTTAAAAACAGGGTCGCGACATAAGTTCGCGACCCTGTTTGATATATCATATATTAATTTTCCCAATTATCCTAATGCTACATCCAAGATCATCATAATGATAAATCCGCTCATAACACCAAAAACTGCAAAATGACGTTTGCTGGACAATGTCTGCTGTGCTTCGGGAATCAATTCTTCCACCACGACATAAATCATCGCTCCTGCAGCAAAAGCAAGTGCATAAGGAAGCAGCAGCTCCACTTTCGTTACTAGTAGTGCGCCAATCACCCCAGCGATTGGTTCAACGATTCCAGAAGCTTGTCCGTAAACAAAGGCCTTTTTACGGCTCAGACCTTCTTGTCGCAATGGGATTGATACAGCTGCTCCTTCTGGGAAGTTTTGGATACCAATACCTAGCGCTACCGAAACAGCGGCTAATATAGCGGCTGTCGGATTATCCGCAGTTGCTGCTGCACCGAATGCTACCCCTACAGCTAAACCTTCAGGAACATTATGCAATGTAATAGAAAAAACAAGCAAGATTGTCCGCTTTAAATGGGTAGGCAGTCCTTCTGCTTCATGTTGCGGTCCAAAATGCATATGGGGCAATGTTTTATCTGCCATATATAAAAACACCCCACCTAAACCAAATCCAATACTTACAACTAGCCAAGCAATATCTCCATTTTCTTCTGCTTTTGTAATCGCTGGATCGAGCAAGGACCAAAAACTTGCAGCAATCATGACACCAGAAGCAAATCCTAACATCAAATTTAGCACTTCTTTTTTGATTTCTTTAAAGAAAAAAACCAATCCGGCACCAAGAGCTGTCATAAAATAAGTGAAAGCTGTCCCAGCAAGTGCTTGCTGCCAAGGATCAAGCCTCAATAGCCATTCAACCATGCCATTCCCCTCTCTTGAATCTATTTATGTACTACTCTAGCATATTCCCAAAAACATGACTACATTTTTGTGAAAAGACGAATTAGTTGGGATTTTCGATAAAAAGTTCTATACTCTAGATACAAAAAATTTATGGATCATCATTGCTAAAGGAGTGAAACACCATGTCAGAAATCAATGCAGGAGTCGCAATGGTAAAAGTTCTTGAAAGCTGGGGTATCGACCATATTTATGGCATTCCCGGAGGATCTTTCAATTCGATTATGGATGCGCTATATCACGAAAAAAACGAAATCAAATATATTCAAGTCCGTCATGAAGAAGTCGGTGCACTAGCAGCAGCCGCAGATGCAAAATTAACCGGGAAAGTCGGCGCTGTCTTCGGCTCTGCAGGACCTGGTGCGACACATTTGATCAATGGTTTGTATGATGCACAGATGGACCATGTGCCTCTAGTAGCGTTCTTAGGACAAGTTGCTTCTACATCCATGAACTATAACTCTTTCCAAGAATTAAACGAAAATCCTATTTTCGCAGATGTCAGCGTATACAATCGTACAGTCATGACGCCCCAAAGTCTTCCACATGTCGTAGATGAAGCCATTAAAGCCGCCTATGAGCATAAAGGTGTGGCTATCGTGACGATTCCTGTTGATCTTGGTTTTGAAGAAATTGATGAACAACCTTTCTCTACTGCTCACACTCACAAAACAAGTGTGATATTACCAGAAGAAAAAGATTTGCTGACTGCTTTGCCTTATCTTGAAAAAACAAAAAAACCAGTTCTTTATGTTGGTCAAGGAACGCGAAACGGATTTCCGCAAATCAAAGAATTCTCAGAACATTTTTCAGTTCCTATTGTCGCTTCCGTTCTAGCAAAAGGAATTATTCCTGATGATTATGAAAACTTTCTTGGTTTTGCTGGACGTGTCGCTACTAAACCCGGAAATGAAGCATTGGCAGAAGCCGATCTGATCTTATTTGTCGGTAGCGACTTCCCGTTTGGACGTGCATTTTTTAATCCAACTGCTGAATTTATCCAAATCGATATTGATGCGTCAAAATTCGGACGGCGCCATGAAACATCGCTGTCGATTCTCGGTGATGCAAACACAGCTTTGCAAAGACTGGTCGAATTAGGTGATGCTCGTCCTGCTGATAGCTGGTACCTAGCAAATCAGGAAAATAAAGAAAAATGGGTAAATTGGTTGAAATCTTTTGAAGATCGTGAGGAAGAACCGATTCGACCAGAGGCTGTCTATAAAGAAATCAATCGGATTGCTGAAGACGATGCGATTTTCGTCACAGATGTCGGTAACACGACTATCCATTCTATTCGCTTATTAAATATGAACGGTAAACAAAAACATACAACCTCTGGATGGTTCGCAACTATGGGTAATGGTGTGCCTGGAGGAATTGCCGCACAACTAAGCTACCCAGAAAAACAAGTATTTACCTTAAGTGGTGATGGCGGATTTGCTATGGTCATGCAAGATATCATTACACAAGTCAAATATCAGCTTCCAATTATCAATGTTGTTTTTTCTAATGATTCTTTTGGTTTCATCGAAGCAGAACAAGAAGATACGGAACAAAAGAAATTCGGTGTATTTTTAGAAGATGCAGATTTCGGTAAAGTTGGAGAAGCCCTCGGTGCAAAAAGCTTTACAGTCACAGAATACTCGCAACTTCGGTTTGCCTTTGATGCAGCCGCAAAATCAGACCGTCCTGTAGTGATCGATGTGAAAATCAATAATAAGCGTCCATTGCCAGTAGAAGATCTTCATTTAGATCCAAGAAAATATTCTGAAGAAGAAATCCAAGCATTCAAAGAAAAATATGAAGTCCATGATTTGCCAGTATTGAATGAATTATATGAAAAGAGGTTGTGACAACTGCGCTATGCTTCGAGTAATAAGATAAAATTTGTGCCTATTGCTTTTCACATTTTTGCATAAATTTGTCTCGATACCTAAAGATTACCTCGTGCATATTTGTCCATAATAAAAAAGCCAGCTACCAATTGCAACAGTCAAACTGTTACCGGAAGCTGGCTTTTTTATTTGATTGATTTCACTTATCTAAACGCATAGACGATATGTGTGATGCCGAATAACATAAAATAGAACCCAACTAAAAAGCTTAATGTCAACGCAGAAGAAATTGGATTAAACAATAAGAAAATTCCTAATAAAATTCCTAAAATATTGACGATGATCGTAAACCAATAATATCCTTCACTTACTCCTCTTGCCAAGTCAGCAGTAAATAACGCTAAAACGGAATCAGCAATAAACCATACTGCAAAAACAAAAGGTAATGCTGCGACTCCTGCACCAATATTGAATAAGAAAAAGACGCCAACTAGAATATCGATGATCCCGATTATTAAGGGCATCTTTCCTTTATATCCTGTTAGCTCTTTTAATCTGTTACGTACAAATAGTTCAAATATCCCTTTAATAAAGGCAAAAATCGCAAAGACTACTACAATTGCAACTAAATTTCCGACAGGGTCTTGAAATGATAACAATGAGACAAGTACAAATAAAATTCCCAAAATCAATGAGCCCCAGTCGATGGTTCTTTTTTCATCCATTTTCAATCCTTCTTTCATTTCTTTTACAGTTTTATAGTACTCCCTCTTATAAATAACGTCAAAAATTATGCTGTTGCAAACTAAAAAATCCTATAGCAGCTATTTCTACTCCTCTTTTATGTTTATTTTCTTCATTCTGTTTCACGTGAAACACAAAGAATGTTCGATTGCCTTGAATCTTTTACCTTTCCCCTATATAATTCTATAAGACTTGTCAAAAACTAATAATGATAAAAGTGAGGAAAAAAATTGATTACTGTAAATGATGTGAGTTTGCACTTTTCAGACCGCAAACTATTTGATGATGTGAATATTAAATTTACCCCCGGAAACTGCTATGGCTTGATTGGTGCAAATGGTGCAGGTAAATCAACGTTCCTTAAAGTGTTATCAGGGGATCTGCAGCCTTCCACAGGTTCCGTTACTATGGGACCAGATGAACGGATGGCCGTATTGAAACAGAACCATTACGACTATGAAGACTATACTGTACTTGAAACAGTCATCATGGGGCACAAGCGTCTGTATGAAGTGATGAAAGAAAAAGATGCGATTTACATGAAAGAAGATTTCACTGACGAAGATGGTATTCGAGCAGCTGAATTAGAAGGAGAATTTGCTGAGCTTAATGGATGGGAAGCAGAACCAGAAGCAGCTGTTTTACTGCAAGGTCTGAACATCCCTGAAGAATTGCACCATCAGCAAATGAGTGAATTGACTGGCGGACAAAAGGTAAAAGTGTTGTTAGCACAAACACTATTTGGTAAACCTGATGTTCTTTTACTAGACGAACCAACAAACGGTCTGGATATCCAATCGATCAATTGGTTGGAAGAATTTTTGATCAATTTTGAAAATACTGTGATCGTTGTCTCCCATGACCGTCACTTTTTGAACAAAGTATGTACACATATGGCGGATCTGGATTTTGGTAAAATCAAACTTTATGTAGGAAATTATGATTTTTGGTTGGAATCTAGTCAATTGGCGGCTAAGCTCCAAGCGAATGCAAATGCCAAAAAAGAAGAACAAATCAAAGAGCTCCAAGAATTCATTGCTCGCTTTAGTGCGAATGCATCAAAATCAAAACAAGCAACTTCACGTAAAAAAATGCTTGAAAAAATTACTTTGGACGATATCCAGCCTTCTTCTAGACGTTACCCATTCGTTGGATTCAAACCTGAACGTGAGATCGGAAACGACTTATTGCAGGTAGAAAATGTAAGTGTAACGATTGATGGAAAGAAAATTTTAGATGATATATCTTTTAATTTAAGCAAAGAAGACAAGGTTGCTTTTGTTGCAGAAAATGATATAACAACAACGACGCTATTCAAAGTTATTATGGGTGAAATTACACCAGATACTGGAACAGTACGTTGGGGAGTAACAACAAGTCATTCTTATTTACCAAAGGATACAACGAAAGAATTCGACACGGATCTAACGATTTTAGACTGGTTGCGCCAATATGCAAGTAAAGAAGAAGATGACAACACCTTCTTAAGAAGTTTCTTAGGAAGAATGCTGTTTTCTGGTGAAGAAGTATTGAAACCAGTGAATGTTTTATCTGGTGGAGAGAAAGTCCGTTGCATGCTCTCAAAAATGATGCTTTCGAAAGCTAACGTACTTGTATTAGACGATCCAACGAACCATTTAGACTTAGAATCAATCACCGCATTGAATGACGGCTTGATGGCATTTACTGGCTCGATCCTGTTTGCCTCTCATGACCATCAATTTATCCAAACATTGGCAAACCGGATCATTGCTCTTTCAGATAAAGGTGTGATTGATCGGGCAGATACGACATATGATGAATTCTTGGAAAACACAGATATTCAAAAACAATTGAACGAGTTATGGGCGTAATGGCCTATTTAGCTTAAAAAACAAAAAAACAGCGACCACTAAGAGATAGGATGCTCATCTATCTTTTAAGAGTCGCTATTTTTGTTACATTCAAATCCTGGGCTTTTTTACAGAAAGAGTTACTTCTTTTATCGACTGATTCCCATCGAAAAAATCGCGATACAGCCATAGCCTGTGTGACTGGCGATCGTTGGTCCTAAGGGATAAAGCTTCACATCTTTCATCTTTATCTGCTCTTCCAAAAGCCGTTTTGCCTTCTCCGCGCTCTCTAGATCCCCAGCGTAAGCCACATAAACGATTTGATCAAGTGGCGCAACGATTGTTTTTACTGTCTCATTGACGATTGTCTGGATCGACTTGTTCCTTCCGCGAACTTTGTCAACATTCGTCAGCCTTCCTTCTTTATCTACCGTAATAATAGGCTTTACACTCAATAGACTGCCCAGAGTAGCACTTGCTTTGGAAATTCTACCGCCTCGTTCTAGATACTTCAAATCGTCTACAGTTACCCATGAATGGACTTTCAAATAATTTTTTTCCAGCCACTCTAGGGTTTCTTCGATACTTTTCCCTTCTTTTTTCAATCTTGCAGCTTCCAATACTAAAAGCCCTTCCCCGATACTTGCAGCTTTTGTATCAAAAACATAGATCTCAGGGTCTTCATATTCTTCCTTCAGTAATTCAACAGCTTGAAGCGCACTGCTGTAAGAGCCGCTTAATCCACTGGAAAAAGCCACATATAAGACAGGAATCTGTTTTTCCGCATAAGAACGGAAAAATTCTAAATATCGGCCAACATTGATTTGTGATGTCGTAGGCATCGCACCATTTTTCAGCTGATTCATGTAGCGGTCATAATTGAATGTCTTTCCGAGATCATCTACTAACTCTTGATCATTCAATTGGAGATTCATTGATAAAAAATCAATTTTTTCTTCTGCTAATACATGGTATGGCAGATCACAACAAGAATCTGTTACAATTTGATACACATTTTTCAACCCCTTCTCGTTACATTTTACCCTTATCGTCTATTATAGCAAATCTCTTGCGCTAGACACACTTTTACCGGTTTATTTTCGCAAGTTCTAATCAAAATAAGAGGTTGTGACAGAAGTGGTCAGCTTCAAGAAATAAGAAGGAATTTACGAAAATTGCTTCTCGAATTTTTGTGAAATTTCGGCTTATTTCCGTAGAAGCTACTTCTGGAACACCGTGTAGGAGGTTGTGAAAAAGCTGCTCTGCATCAAGCAGTAAGAACAATCAGATAAAAATAGCACTCCATATTTTTCATCTGATTGGGCTTAGTGCCGTAGATGCAAGCTTTTGAACACCGTTTAAGGAAGAGGTTGTGAAATCAGTGTTTTGACCTGAGTATTAGAGAAACAAACGTCAAAATAGTTCCTCATATTTTGACGTTTGTTGAGCTAATACCGAAGGTCAGCTGATTGAACACCGTTTAAGAAAGAGGTCGTGAGCCTGCCGTTCAGCTCCGAGTCACAAGGAGCAATTTCAAAAAACAGCTTCTCATGTTTGATGAATATTGTGACTTGTGACCGAGGAGTTGGCAGGAGAACACCGTTTATTCAAAAAAAGGGAACTGCGACAAGACTTTTGTCACAGTCCCTTATATTCTGAATAAACAGTGTTCAAGAGACAGCCTATCGGCAATAAGGCTAAACGTCTCTTTCACTACCTCTTCAAGTGATTATTATCGTATAGATAAACACTTCGACTCGCTCTGGTAAGAACGTCCTGATTCAGTCGTCGTTTTTATCCTTAGATTTGCGCCCAGACGCTTTCTAAGATGTTTGTTTGTGTTCTATCAGGTCCGACAGAAAATGTTGAGATACGTACACCAACAAGCTCTGAGATACGACGTACATAGTTACGTGCGTTTTCTGGCAGTTCTGCAAGTGTTTTGCATCCTGTAATATCTTCTGACCAGCCTGGCAACTCTTCATAGATTGGTTTGCAGCGGTTCAACTCTTTCAAGCTTGCTGGATAGTGGTAGATTAGTTCGCCATCTAATTCATAAGCCGTGCAAATTTTTACGGTTTCCAATCCACTTAATACATCGATTGAGTTTAAAGATAGGTTGGTAATACCTGAAACCCGTTTAGAATGGCGCATAACTACAGAATCAAACCAGCCGACACGACGAGGACGTCCTGTTGTCGTACCGTATTCTCGTCCTACTTTGCGGATTTGTTCACCTGTTTCATCAAATAGTTCAGTTGGAAATGGTCCATCACCGACACGTGACGTATAGGCTTTGCAGACGCCGACGACTTTATTGATTTTTGAAGGTCCTACACCGCTTCCGATTGTAACACCACCGGCTACTGGATTAGAAGAAGTAACAAAAGGATAGGTTCCTTGATCGATATCCAACATGACTCCTTGTGCCCCTTCAAACAACACGCGTTTACCTGCATCTAAGGCGTCATTCAAGATAACCGAAGTATCTGTGACGTATTGTTTGATTTGTTGACCATATTCATAATATTCTTCAAAAATATCATCAAAATCAAGTGGTTCTGAATCAAACATTTTTACAAATTGACGGTTTTTATCATCTAGATTCAAACGAAGACGTTCTTCAAAAATTTCTTTATCCAATAAGTCTGCGATGCGGATACCTACACGAGCGGCTTTATCCATATAAGCTGGTCCGATTCCTTTGATCGTTGTACCGATTTTGTTTTCACCTTTCGCATCTTCTTGTAATTGGTCCAATTTGATATGATAAGGCAAGATTACGTGTGCGCGGTCAGAAATACGCAGATTACTTGTTTCTACACCTTTTTCATGTAAATAAGCTAATTCTTTGACCAATGATTTAGGATTGACTACGACGCCGTTTCCAATCACACTGATCTTGTCTTTATAAAAAATCCCAGAAGGAATCAAATGCAGTTTATAAGTCACACCATTGAATTTGATTGTATGCCCTGCATTGTCGCCACCTTGGTACCGTGCAATCACTTCAGCATTTTCACTGAGAAAGTCTGTGATTTTTCCTTTCCCTTCATCGCCCCATTGCGTACCTACTACTACTACAGATGACATGTGAACACCTCGTTCTATATTATTTAATCCTGAACCATTGTATCAATAATAGATACATAATTCAAATAAAATCGAATGATTTTTATTTTTATTTTATAAAAACGCTTAAAAAACGAACTTTTATCCTTTTAGAATGATTATTTAAAAAGAGGTTGTGACAGAAGTGGTCAGCTTC
>NZ_KV817739.1:0-37704 GCF_001814765.1 Enterococcus sp. HMSC061C05 | reverse complement strand
TTCATCGGAAGTGTTTTTCCGATTTATTTTCGGCTGCCGTAGCAACTTTTATATCATACCAGAGCAACAAGTGATTGTCAACTCTTTTTTAAAAGTTTTTTTCGATTTCGTTTTTCGAAATCTTTCAGCAACTCATTTATCATAACTTATCGTTTGTTATTTGTCAAGAACTTTTTTGAAGTTTTTTTCGATAGAATCAAGCTTCGCAAGCTGTTCTTTTTTAACGACTCAGTTATCTTATCACGTCTAAAAACATGTGTCAACTCTTTTTTGGAATTTTCACAAAATGTTTCAATCAGATGCGACAACGTTGTTTAATATATCATTAAAAAAAATAAAGGTCAAGCTAAAATAATATTTTAGCTTGACCTTATTATAATTTCAACGATTGTCAAAAGTATTGTTTGCAACTGTGTTCCCTGTTTCTATTGATAGAATACAGCTTTCGAAACATAAGTTTTGAACTGCTTCGATTCGTCCAAATTCTTTTGCAGTTATTGTACAATGAGTAAAGCAGACATCTTCTATAGGTTTTTCAGGAAATGCTACCAAGTCAAAAGCCCGAGAAGGAAGTGGATAGCCTGGAGAAAGACTTGCCTGTACATTTTTGACATGTATGTCTCTAACTTTTGTCATTTGTTTTGATTCAGGTATTTCTTCAGCCACTGCTTGCCAACTTTCTGGCATTCGTTCAAGGCCATTGCTATTTTTTCTATTATATTCATTATGCCAGTCCATTATCCAAGAAAACGGAAATTGTACATCCATCATATTCAGGTTTTCTACCCTGATATTTTCAATCACTCCCCCTCTTTCTCTTGAAGATTTCATTCGAATACCACAGTCTGACTGAAAAAAATTGATATCATGAATATACACATCACTAACTCCAGCACTCACTTCGCTACCAATAGTTACGCCGTAACCTGAACGAATGTTACATCTCGCAATCTCGATTCTTGATGATGTTCGATTGACTCTTGCACCGTTACCGTCCCTGCCAGATTTAATAGCGATACAATCATCACCACAGGCCAAATCACATTCATAGATACGCACATCTGTTGAAGAATCAATGTCAATCCCATCTGTACTTGGCCCATCATTATGACGGATGATTACTTTTTCTACTAATACATCGTTAGAATAAGTGATTTGCAGGTTCCAAAAACCTGATTTTTGAAAAATCAAATCACGAATGACAACATGTTCTGCATGATACAGTAAACATGCGCGCGGTCGCTTAATAGCATAATCTGCAATCCAACGCAGTCCCTTTCGATCATATTCAGCTCTTATTCCGCTTTTTTGGTCTTTCCCCCAATATAGTTCCCACCAATGCTCTCCTTGTCCGTCGATTATTCCTTTTCCTTCTATAAGAATATCTTTTGCTGAGAGAACATTCAAAATCGCTGCTGGCCATTTCATTTCTATTCCAGCAACTCGTGTATCAATCTCTGGAAATGCTTCGATCTCTGTTTTTCCCTTGAGAACAGCCCCTTCTTCGAAAATGAGATGGCTCTTATCTTTTAAAAAAAGTGCACCGACTAAATAAATACCTTTTGGAATAAATATGGGCAAGTGTTCTTTTGCACCTTGATTGATTGCCTTTTGCAGCATTACTGTATCATCTTGTTGAATGTCGTTTGTTTTAAAGTCTAAAGCATTGATGAACTCTTTTTTTGTCTGCAATACTTTTCTCCTTATCTTTCATTGATTTTTTTTAATTCTTCACCAATAAACACAGTTTTCGAACGATTCAGCGGATACCCTACTAATAAAATGATTGCGGATACAAATAAACAGAATGCTGGTAGCAAGTTTGCCATCGTATAAATTCTTTCTTGTACTAAAACTGATTGGATGGCTCCACCTGTTGTAGACGATTGGTAACCAATGAGTGCTAGCATAAATCCGCCGACTGCTCCTGCGCATGCTTGTCCTACTTTTCTCGCAAAAGAATTCACTCCGTATACTGTTCCATCTTCTCTTAAGCCTGTGTTATATTGATGGTAGTCAATCACGTCAGTAATGAATGCCCAGACCATCAAATTGAATAAACCAGATCCTAAAGTAGCAATAAATAAAAGAATCAGATATACCCATGCATTGGTTATATGAAGGAAATACATCAGCAAGTACATACATGAAGAAGCGAGTAACGCAAATACGCTTGCTTCCTTTTTACCAAATAATTTTGTCAGCTTTGTAGCAAATGGTGCTAAAACTACTACTGTTCCGTAAGTAAATAAAAGAGCAACAGACATTGCTTGTTTATTATGGAAGTAATCATTAAATAAATAAGTCATATTCGTCCCAGCTAAAATCTGATTGATCACGATGAAAATGTCAACAATGACTAAAATAATCAGTGCTCGGTTAGCCAACAAACCTTTTACCAACTGAGAAGCAGACACTTTTTCGTTTTTGACAACTCTTACTCGTTCAGTAGTCAATTTACAAGTCAGCATGTATGCGACAAATGCAATTGCCGCACATCCGATGGAAATCCAAAAGAAATGATTCCCCGAAACGACTTGCTGCCCACTCTTGTTATGGGTGTACATCAAAATCGGGATAAAGAATCCTGTAGTTGACCCGCCAATCGCAGAACCAATGCTTCGGAATGTGGATAACGAGGTGCGGTCATTAGGATTTGAACTAATGGCTGCTGCCATTGCTCCGTAAGGGATATTGATTGTTGACAGAAAAATACCATAAACAATATATGAAACAAAAATATATGCAATCTTCACCGTCATTGGAAGATGTTGGACGAATGGTAAAAACAAAATGACTGTCACTAAGCAAAATGGATATTTCATTTTTCTGATCCAAGGAATAAATCGGCCAGCTTCTGTTAACTCTGAGACATCGCATAATCTTCCAACCATCACATCAGCAAACGCATCCAAAATTCTTGAGATCAAGAATAACGTACCTACGATTGCTCCTGAAACACCAAGAACATTCGTATAATAAATCATCAAGAAACTATTGACCAAACCTAAAATAAAACAGTTACCTAAATCACCGAACATGTAGCCTATCTTATCGGAAATCCCAAATTCCTTTTTTTCTTTTTTTACTGTATTTGCTGTAACAGCATTTTGTGAAAGCATTTGAATTCCTCCTACCTCTTCTAGTAAACGTTTTCAAAATTATAACTCTTTTTTTATTGTTTTGATATTCACAATATTGACATTTTATTGCATTATCTTGACAGAGAAAAAACAAAAATACTTTCAAAAGCATTGTCACACAAGGGCAATGATATTATTTGCATAACATCATAGATAAACAAAAAGATTCACTAACTAGCAAAAACAAGTTAGTGAATCTCTATTTATTAGAGAGTTAGATTATTCAAGATCTTTTCCTTCGTACTTAAAAAATTCAAAGTCCGCATAACTTCCTCTTTTTCTATTCAAATCATGTACGACTATCCCGATAAAATTCCCGGTAAATCCACCTGAGAGTATACACATGTTTTTTTGTAGACCTACTTCCTTCCATTCTTCAGATGGTGTGTCTTTCAAATAAAACTGTGCTGTCTCTTTCCTTACGGCTACTTTCAAGAAAGTCTTCTTTTCTGTGAGTGGAATCCTCCAATCTTCTATTTGTGCAACTCCGTTTTCTGATTCTATCATACGAAGACATTTTCCCTTGTTCTCATCCCAAGTAACATAGCAATAAATATAATTGGATTCATTTAGGTACAATACCAGTCCAGCCATCTGATTAAAATTATTAGGTGTATATTCAAATGCTGTCTCCGCATCAAAAGTAAAATCCGTTTGCCGAATAGCTAATAAGTGATGGTCAAAGGTAGATTGAAGAGATTCACCGGCAATCAGTCGTAAAAAACCAGGTCTAGTTTTTGTATCACACCAATCAGCCCTTGGCAAAATACGTCTGGCATTCCAGTTCTTTTTTAGCTCTCCTTCAAATGTATCCATAAACTGATGATCTCTCTCTTGTTGTACCTCTTCATTCGTCTCAATCATTATTTCTTCCATCGGAGTTGTCTGGTTATCTTTAAGCCTTAACCAATCGTCGGACGTCCAATACACTTCTTGGATAGCGGTTTCTCTTCCCAAAATAGCCGCACCGTTTAATGGTCTGGTACAAAGATATGTCATGTACCATTTTCCTGACGGGGTTTGTACTAAGCTCCCATGTCCTGTACATTGCAATGTAGAAGCAGGTTTGTCACTAGCTGTTAGCATAGGAAAACCAGGATCAAGCTCGTAAGGACCAGTAATCTTCTTTGCTCGGCAGACTGTGACTGAATGTCCTCTTCCTGTACCGCCTTCTGCTGTCATCAAATAATAATACCCGTTACGAAAATACAAATGCGGTGCCTCTGTTTTCGCTAATTCTGTACCTGCAAATATTTTATAGATGGGACCGTCAAGCTTCTTCTTCTCTGCATCATATTCTTGCAATACGATACCGCTGGATTTATTCGGTGTGTCCAGACGATAGTCCCATAATTCATTGACAAGCCATTTTTTTCCTGTTTCCAAATCATGAAACAAAGAAGGATCAAAGCCGTTACTATTTAAATAAATCGGTTCGGACCAAGGTCCTGTGATCTCAGATGCAGTAATCAAGTAATTGTGGACATCTTTAAACGGACGGCCTGCACTTTTGACATCTGTGTAAACAAGATAGAACAATCCATCAGCATAACTGATTTGCGGTGCCCATATGCTTCCGTTTGTAGGATTTCCTTGCAAAGATACTTGAGTGGTCAAAATATCCGTTGTATGTGACCAATTGACTAAATTCTTCGACTCATATACTCGAATTCCTGGAAGCCATTCAAAAGAGGAGACAATAATGTAATATCGGTCTTTCGCTCTTAAAATATTAGGATCTGGATTGAACCCTCTTAAAATAGGATTTTTCACTTTGATAGTCTGCATGATTCAGGCTTCCTTTCTTATTCTTACTCGATACAAACTGAATGCCCCAGCGGCAAAATAAAAAAATGCAAAAGGAAACGCAATAAACTGAGTGCCGACCAACAATATAACTCCCGTTATAAAATACAAGCCAGTGGCAGTTGTTAAGTATTTTCCTTTAGCCGTCAAAAATAGTGCTACTGCTAAAAAAGCAAGTGAAATAAACAATACAACGGCAAACAGACCAGTCATGTCCTGTAATAGCTCAAATGTATTTTCTAAAGACAAAGTTGGATGATCGACAGCAAGCGACTGATAACTTTTTTTAAACTCTGACGCAGACATATTACTTAAAGTAACTGCTAACCCGCCAAAGAAAATCAGAGATAGGCTGCCACCGATTATTCCTAGCAATAGTTCCCATTTTCTTTTCATTTCAGAACCCCCTGCTTTTCTAAATGGATCCATTCAGGTCTTTTGATTGGTGTTTCATAATTGTTATTTCGTTCAGAGAATTTGGCAGTCTGTTCATTTTTCTTGTCATCCCAATTATCCCAACCAGTTGGGTGAACATGCCCACCTATCTTACACGCTTCAAATACAACATTTGCATACGGGCGCCACGGTCTTCCTAAATAGACGTTTCTAGTATCAGGCTCTGCAGTCAAGGTACAGCTTTCAAAACGATACCCTGATTTTTGATTTTTCGGCGTAGATGCTGCTGTGATGTATCCAGGATTTTTACTGGCTAAGCTATGGATACGGCACTGGCGAAAAACTGCATCTGCCCCACCAAATATGAAATCCACCGTTCCTTCAATCCAGCAATATTCATAGGTCTGACGACAATAATCAGGATTGGCAGAAGCCGGTGTACAAAAAGGCGTACCATCTTTTTGCAAATCAGGCAACGGACCCGTGCATAAAGTATCCTGGTAACCAGTTAGTCGACATTTTTTTAACAATACGCGATCTCCTGAATTGAATAAAGCAACAGCTTGACCTACTTTTTCTCCTGGACCTGCTGTATTTTCGATGTGAAGATTTTCTAATACGACATTCGATCCTTCTAAGAAAAAAGTAGCACTTCGGAAAGTCCCTAACTGGCTACCTTCAAGATACTCCTGTTTTGCAAAACGATTACCGGAGATCACTACTGTTCCTGTTCCCACAAGTTTAAAATTGGATAATCTACTTTCTATATATTCATCATATCTTCCTTCTTTTACTATCAAGACCTTTGGATGGCTATCCGGCAGGTCTGCCAAATAATCAATTCCTTCTTGGATAGTTTCAAAATCCGTCGGGGTATCTATAGAATTTTTTCCAATTATCAGTTTGTCTTTCATCCTCATAAATGCTCCCTTATGAATTGTTTCCAAATGTTTCTCATTTCTTGTGTTTCCATATGACCGCCTGTTAAAGAAAAAGAAGAAAAGTTTTCTGGACTACCCATTGATTGATACTTTTTGTCCAGTCCTTTTCTCAGCTTCAGTACGCCTTCGTCCAAGCACATCGTATCGTTTTTTCCAACTAAGCTAAGACGAGGGCGCGGAGCGATTTTTTCTTGGATTGCTAACGTTGTATAAGCTGTCAGTAGGTTTGGCACATAGTAATAAAACCCATGATGATCTAGGCGACGATGCAGCAAAAGTGTTTCGATGTCCACCTGTGCCGCTAGATCAATACAAACTTTGACACGAGAATCCAATGCCGCCACCCACCAGCTTAATAAGCCTCCCATAGAAAGACCAATCGTTGCGATCCGTTGAGTATCTGTGTCTTCCCTTGTCTCCAAATAATCGATCAAGCTGATCACATCATAAATACGCATTCCCCATAACGTTTTTCCTGTTAATAAAAATTGTTTGAACAACTCGCTTTCGGAAATACCTCCGCGTTCTTCAAATCCCCAAGCATCAATCGACCAAACAGCATATCCCATTCCTGTCAGTACTTCTGCAAAAGATGGAGAAGCTAAGTAAGGAGCACCATGGATCAATTCACTTTTCCCGACTGAAAAATCTCCGCCGTGAGAATGCAGGTAAAGGACCGTCGGAAACGGTCCTTCTTTCTCCGGGTAAGCATAAAGTGCTGGTACTGTTTCCAATTCATTTAAGTACAGTTGATAATATTCAAGCATAAACCCATTTTGTTTTTCTCTGTATAATCGCTTTCCACTAGGAGTAAGTCTGCTAGATGGATCACCTAAAAAGTCATTCAACTGCATAAGCAAAGTTTTTACGAACAACCAGCTCATCCATATTTTCCGATTGAGTTGATCGGAATTTCTCAATACTGATTTCTTTCGTATTTTCTAATAGAAATGCTGGTCCTTCATGATTCTCAATCGTCATTTGATTAAAGGTAACCTTATCCGCAAAACCAATGTAAAATCCTTGCTTACTCATTTCCTCTATCCCTGTCATCATAGCAGGGACACCGGGAACTGCATCTTGGGCCATTGAAACATCAATATTATCAAATGTGATTTCTTGTATAAACTGTTCTGCTAATCCATAAATAAATCCTGCAGAAGCATGGACATTCCTTGCCGTGATATTCGAAAAATGGATCCTTCTGAATGCTGGTGTCCGCTCATCTATCGGATAAGCCGTTTTTTCCCATACATATGGTTCTTTTCCTCGCGGACCGCAGAAATAATAAAGATTCAGTATAAATGGACACATCACATTATCCATGACTATATTGGATACTCGAATATCTTCAACGATCCCGCCTCGACCTCGTCTAGATTTCAATCGTATTCCTCGATCAGTTTCTTGGAAGATACAATTTGAAATGGTAATATTACGTATACTACCACTCATTTCACTTCCTAACACGACCCCTCCGTGTCCATGGACCATCGTGCAATTTGTAATCGTGATATTTTCACAAGCAATTCTTTCGTACGTATCTTCAGTCCCTGCTTTGATTGCGATACAGTCATCTCCCACGTCAATATGGCAATTACTAATACGCACATTTTTGCAGGATTCTGGATCGATGCCGTCTGTATTTGGTGAATCCGCTGGGTTCAAAATCGTCAAGTTGTCAAACGTCGCGTTGCTACAAAGAATTGGGTTGATCGTCCAGCTTGGTGACTGGATCAGTTTGATATCTTTCACAGTGATTCGATGGCAGTTATGGAAACTTATCAATTTAGGACGAGGATAAGCCAGATTATCTGGTTCGTTTCGGAAAGTATGCCACCATTTTTTTCCATTTCCATCTAATGTACCAAAACCAGTGACAGAGATGTTCTCTACATTTTGTGCATAGATACAGGAAGCATAGACTTTTCGATGGACTCCTTCCCAACGTGAATGAACAATAGGATAATCTTTTGGATCGTCAGAGAATTTCAAAACCGCCCCTGCGCTCAAATGAAGTTCTACATTGCTTTTTAAAAATAAAGCCCCTGTTAAAAATTCACCTGCTGGCACAACTACGGTTCCGCCTCCTGCGCTTGCTGCTGCATCAATCGCTTGTTGTATTGCTTCAGTATTCAATTCATCAATTGATGCGCCAAATGTCAAAATATCATACATGTTTATAATGCCTCCACTTCGATCAATGCTTGCAAGAATGCACCGACACCTTTTTGATCATTACAAATAATCGGCTCACTGATGTAGTAAGCGTATGAACCATCTCGCTGTTCTGCTCCGCCTAACCCTGCTACTTGACAGTTTTTGTTCAAGTTCAACCAGCCTTCTTTTGTTTCAAGAACAAATTCATCGAGTAGTCCTTGATGAGATTTTTTCACTTGCGGCAGCCACTCTTCTTTGTTCAGCAAGCCTAAGCGTATCCCTTTAGCCATTGCGTAAACAAACATACTGCTGCCAGAAGCTTCCAGATAATTTCCTTTCCGTTTTGTTTCTGTTGTTACTTGATACCATGTCCCACTGTTTTCTTCTTGATACGGAAGTAATGCGGTCAATGTCTTTTCTAAAATTTCCTTCAGCAAAGAACAATCCGTTTCCGCATGAAGCAATTCATAGGTATCTGCCGCAGCCATCAAATACCAGCCAATCGATCGACTCCAGAAATGATGAGATAAACCTGTTTCTGGGTCAGCCCATGGTTGGACTTTCTTTTCATCCCATGCATGGATTAATAAATTTGTTTTTGGATCGAATAAATGTTTATAGCTGATTTCAAACTGTCTCAAGACATCTTGGTAATCTTTTTCCTCACTAAAATTCTGGATAAATTCAGCATAAAAAGGTGAGCCCATATATAATCCATCTAACCAAATTTGATAAGGATAAATTTCTTTATGCCAAAAAGCCCCTTCGGATGTACGCGGATGGTTTGCCAACTGCTGGGAAAGGAGTTCTGCTGCTTTTTTATATTTTTCTTCGCCTGTTTCTTTGTACAATAAAAAGAAAAGCTTTCCTGTATTTACATGGTCGATATTGTATTCTTCAACGCTGTAGCCACGGATCGTTCCATCTTCTTGCACGAAATAGTCGATATTGTCTTTTATGAAATCAAAATAAATTTTTTCTTGGGTTTGTTCCCAAAGTAATTGGAACCCTTTAAGTACGACGCCATAGTCATAAGACCATTTTCCTTTATACCACTTTTCTTCATATAAGCGAGGTGTTCTTTCCATGATGCTTTTTGCTAATCTCTTTGACCAGTTTTCCATTATTTGCTCTCCTTTAAAAATTAAAATAGGATTTGGGACAAATACCAAGAAGTATTTGTCCCAATCATCTATACTATTGTGCGGCTTTGTATGCTTCCTCGTACTCTTGTGTGATTCGGTCGCCTCCTTGTGCTTTCCAGTCTTCTACAGCTTTCTTGAATCCTTCTTCGTCAAGCTGTCCCATGATGTATTGCACTGTAGCATCAATAACGATTTTTTCGATTTCCGATCCTACTTCATTGTTCGTCGGTGAATCCAATGGCACAGAAGGATCCATTACAGCGAATTCTTCGTTTTCTTTGATCAATTGATTCGACAATTCTTTTTCAGGATCTGCGTCTTTGAAAGAGAACGTTACTTCACTAGGGCGAGAACTTGATAGCGGTTGCACTTCTTGTTGCCAAAGATCCATATCGATAAATTCGATAGAACCATCATCATTCAATTCATAATGTGTTCCCTCAATACCACCAGTCATCAATTTATACATATCTTCTTCTAGAAGATCATCAACAAATTGCAGTAATTTCTTCAATTGTGCTTCGTCTTTTACTTGTGATTTAGGGAATGCTAACAAACCACCAATACCATTTCCTTCTGACCAAACATGATAACCGCCGCCTTCACCATCTGAAATCTTGTTTACAGGGACTAATTCCATATCATCTTGAATACCTTGTCCCATTGTCTTCAGGTTCTTGATATCCACCATCCCAGTGTAGATTCCTGTTTTTCCTTGTGCAAATTGTTCTTGCTGGTCAGTCTTTTGAGTAACCGCAAAATCTTGTGCCAAATAGCCATTCTCAAATAGATCTCTTGAGAAGTTCAACGCTTTCATGTATTCTTCTGTATCAAATTCTGGAGTAAATTTGCCATTATCATCTACAGCCCAGCCATTCGGTGCTCCAAAATAAGAAGTGAACAGCTTAAAGCTGGTATAACGAATATCACTAGGCGCACGATCACCAAAACCAACTGTATCATCCACACCATTTCCATCTGGATCGTTTTCTGTAAATTGTTTAGCTACTTCGTAAAGTTCATCCATCGTAGTTGGAACATCTAATCCAAGATTATCCAACCAGTCTTTTCGAATGACTAAACCAGCACGAGCATAGTCCTTTTGCATTGGCACACCATACAATGCTCCGTCGATACTTGCAGCTTCGATTCTATCCTCAGAGATTTGGCTTAAGTTTTTATAGTCTTTTAAATATTCCGATACATCCCAGAATACGCCTGATTTCAACGCACTTCGGACAGAAGAGTTTTTCAGCATAGCAATTTGAAGTGTAACGATATCTCCTAGTTCGTCAGAAGCCAATGCAGTTGTCAGTCTTTCTTCTTTTGAAGCATCAGGAATCCAATTGAATGTAAGTTCCGTATCGGTTTTTTCTTCTATTAGATTCACGATTGTGTCAGTTGGTGGGGAAGCATGGTGTAAAATATTCAACCAAGTGATTTTGGTTTTCCCATCTTCTGTTTCTGAAGAACTGTTGTTTGAACTGTTGCCACATGCGGCAAGTGCTAAAATTCCTGCAAAACTAAGACCTAATTTTACGAGCGTTGCTTTTTTCATAAATTTTCTCCTTCACTGTTTTAATGATATTTTTGTTTTCTTCTGTTTTTTCTGTATATGAGTTCTTCCATTCCAAATGGCAAAATATAGAATTTGCTGTCCACGTGACTGCGGAAAAGAAGAGACTGCCACCGATAAAGGTTAAAACACCTGGCATTGTTTGGATGATCATCAGGTAAATACCCACCAGACTTAGTATTAATACTAATGAATAATGAAGATGAGAGAATCCGAACAAAAATGCCATTTTCATTTTGAAAAAATATCCTTTCCAATCATAATGTGCCATGATTGGAAAAATATAGAGTGCTGAGAGCAAATACAAGAACGCAGCAATATACAAAGCGATTCTAAGATACCAATTGTGTATGAAAGAAAGATCCACAAGTAAAACAACTCCGATGACGCCGTATATCCAGCTCATCAGCAAGGTTTCACGATAGTTTTCTTTAAAATATGAGAAGTACGTTTTCGTCAAAGGAAATGTTTCTTTTGTGCGCAGCCATTTTCTAATCACTGCAACCATTGCATAAGATGCAGGACCAAAAGTAAAAACCCCCAGACCTGCAATGACTAAACCACCCCACAGAAAATTCAAATAAACCAACTGTAAAATACGATTTAGCCTTCCATTTATTTTATCTAATGACTGCAGCATGTCTTTTCCTCTCTTTCTAAATTAGTAAACGCCGTCTTCTCCTAGCTTTTTGGCGATCTTGTTAGCTAAAATTACCATGAATAATCCTACGACCCCTTTAAACAATCCCATTGCTGTACTGAAACTTAATTGTCCATTCTTCAATCCAGCTGTATAAATGTAGGTGTCGAAAATTTCTGCAACACTTCGATTCAATGAATTCAATAACAAGTACATATGCTCGAAACCTAAGTCCAGTGTCTGACCGATTTTTAGAATCAGCAAGGTAATGATTACTGGACGAATCGCCGGCAATGTAACATGCCATGTTTTTCGCAAGCGTCCTGCGCCATCCATTTCAGCTGCTTCATATAACTGTGTATCTACTGCAGTGATTGCTGAAAGGTAGATGATTGTAGACCAGCCCAACTCTTTCCAGATTACTTGTCCAATATAGACTGTTCGTGTCCACTCAGGAGATGTCAGAAAACTGATTTTTTCGAATCCCATCGTTGCAAGGAATTCATTCAATACCCCTCCGTCAACGTTCAAAAATACATAAGTAATCGAAACGATGATTACCCAAGACATGAAATGAGGGATGTAAATGATCGTTTGAATCCCACTTTTCAGTCGCTTGTTCGTTACTTCGTTTAATAGTAGGGACAAAATAATTGGCATCGGAAAAAATACGAAGATATTTAACCCGAACAAGATCAAAGTATTCCTTAATAAAGTAAAGAAAGTCGGCTCTGTAAACAAACGAATGAAATGTTTGAATCCCACCCAAGGACTGCCCATTATCCCTAAAAATGGTTGATAATCTTGAAAAGCAATAACGAGCCCTCCCATAGGAAGATACCTAAAGATCAGGAAATAAAGGACCCCCGGCAGAATCATCACGTATAAAAATTTATTCGTTTTGATTCCTGCAATTATTTTTTTTCGTCTTCTGAGCTTTTCTTCTTTTTTCGATAGCGTCAGTTGAAATGGTTCTTGTTTCTTTACACTTTCCATAAGCCCCTCCTTAGTTTTATGAATGTTTGCTGCTTATGTCTTTATGATAGATAACTATCCGAATTACGTATATAATCATTTTTATCGCATGTAAAAACGCTTACACAGCAGCGATTTTTATACTTGCAAAATATATAAGTGTATTTCTTCACAAATAAGATACGCCTAGTAACTATTCTATTTTTTTCTATCTGACACTTAACGTAGGAAATGATTATATACGTAATCTTTCACCGATGATAAATTGAATACATAGAAACAGAACATTTAATTTATTTTGAGGAGGAGCCTATCTATATGAAAAAGAAAGTCTCTATAGGAGAAAGAAGTTTTACATTTTTCAACAATACGTTTCTGATCTTGCTAGCTTTGATCTGTATCGTGCCTTTTTTAAATATCATCGCTACATCTTTCGCTTCTACACAAGAAGTCGTCGCGAAAAAATTTATCCTTTTCCCTACTACCTTTTCTCTAGACGCGTATCGTTATATTCTATCTACGCCAACTATTTTTAGAGCACTTGCTGTTTCGATTGGCGTTACCGGGGTTGGGACGATCGTCAGCATGTGCGCAACTTCACTGATGGCATACGGGCTTTCCAGAAAATACTTGTTTGGTCGAGGATTCGTCAACTTTCTTGTTGTATTTTCTATGTTGTTCAGCGGGGGGATGATTCCCACATTCTTAGTTGTTCGTTCTCTGGGACTGGTCAATTCTTATTGGGCAATGATCTTGCCTGTAGCTGTTAATGCAATGAACATGATCATTATGAGAAACTTTTTCCAAGCCTTGCCGGATAGTTTGGAAGAATCGGCAAAAATGGATGGTTGCACAGATTTCGGTGTATTTTTCAAAATCATGCTGCCATTAGCGTTACCGTCTATTGCTACTATCTCACTTTTTTATGCTGTTACTTACTGGAACACTTATATGACCGCTATTTTGTATATCAACGATTCATCTAAATGGCCGATACAGATTCTTTTACGTCAGATCGTCATTGTATCAAGCGGGATGCAAGCAGAAAGTAGTGCCGTTGATGTGATTCCACCAGCACAAACAGTTAAAATGGCTGTTATCGTTATTGCCACAGTCCCTATGCTGATTGCTTATCCTTTTGTTCAGAAATACTTTGTCAAAGGCGCACTCGTAGGTTCTGTCAAAGGTTGATTATGTATGGAACATAAAATAGAGGTTATGAAAGAGACGTTCAGCCTTATTTTTATAAGCTGTCTCTTGAATACCGTTTATTCGCAAAAAAGGATTGTGACAAAGCTTTGGTCACAGTCCTTTTTGCGTGCTTAGCCTTGAAATTTAACTATTCATAAAGACAAATACTAAGGTTATTCTCCTTTCTTTTATTGCTTGAATCAGACCACAAGAAAAACAGCCTCTTGTTTAAACGGCGTTTATCTTGTTGATTCTGCGGCAATAAATTCAGCCAGCCACAAAACATGAAATGCTGTTTTTCGCTGTCCTCTTTTATTGCTTGAATCAGACCACAAGAAAAACAGCCTCTTGTTTCACAAATATTTTTTTCGATATTCTCCCGGAGTGATTGATTCTTTCTTTTTGAAGAAACGAATAAAATTTTGCGGATTTCGATATTGCAGTCTTTCTGCAATCTCTTTTACAGAGAGATTGGTTTCTTTCAACCACTTTTTCGCTACCTCTAGACGATGATTTTGAACGAAATCACCAAATTTTTCTCCTGTTTCCTTTTTAAATACATTGCTTAAATAATTAGGGTTATAGTGCAACCTATCAGCAATCACATCTAGAGATAGATCACGGTCATATTCTGTATAGACGATGTGCATGATATTCTCCGAAAGATTTTTAAATTCATGATCAGTGATTGCTTGAGAACATTCTGTGATTGGCAAGACTAATTGTTCTAAAACAAGTTTTTCTAGCTCTTTGGGATGATAATTGTTCAATGCTTTTACATAGATTTGTTTCATGTTATCAAAATTTTTTGAATCTACTCCCAATAACTGCCCTAATTGAACGAGCTCATTGATCAAACGGACCGAAACTACTTCTCGGCTCAGAGGATTTTTATTTTGTGCGAACAATGCATTAATTAATTCATGTACCAACTTCCTTACTTCCTGATTTCCGGAACGAATAGCTTCAAACAATCGATTCTGTTCTTCTACTGGATATCTAATAAGCGTTTTTTCATGCGCAGCAGGAACAATTTCCTGATAAAATATGATCGAACTCGGACCAGTATTTACACGATAATATAGGGCTTCTTTTGCTCGGTCAACCGATTGCTTGCTTTCATTCAGCGTTTCGAACCGGTTACTGATACCTATACTCACAGTTAATTTCAAGTATTCTTTTACACGTTTTTGAATGAGTCGGCAATACTCCATGACTTTTTTGCTTGCTTCTGCATCATCTTTATCCATTCGATAAATAGTGGCTTGCATTTCTTCATTCAAAACGATCGGCAGCATTCGATTTTCCTTTGGCACAATTTCCGTGATCATGTTGTTGATTGCTAAAAGTAGCAAATCACGCTCTCCACCGTGACTATCTTCTAACAGATCGATTTGAACCAAGGCCGTATAATAGCAGTCAGTTTGAGAACTATAACCAAATTGCTGCAACCGCTGATCTAGTTCTCGCCTTTCTACTCGATTTCTAAATAAACTAAGTACAAATAACGTTTCTAGTTGCGGCTTTTGGGTAACTAAGTGTGCACTTAACGCTTCTTTTTCTCCTATGATCCGACTGACTGATTGAGCGACCAAATCTAGTTCTTTCCCACTGAATCCTTTTGATTTAAGATTCAAACGTTCCTGAATTTGAGAAATTGGACGGGCAAATCTATCCGAAAATAAATAGGAAAGGAGACCGATCAGTCCTACCAGCGTCAAAGACACTGCAACTAACCCGATTCTCAGATTGCGAATCGTTGCTCCAATTGCACTAGAATCAACTTCTAATCTGTAAATCCAATTATTATAATCTGATTTCAGTACGATATAGGATGTCCCATTTTCTCTTATCACTTTCAACTGGTTGTAATCTAGATCCACATCCGCTAATGCATCTGGCTGCTCTTCTTCTTTTACTTTCTGTGTAGAAAAAAGCTTTCCATCTTCGTTTTCGATAGAAAGTATATCTTCTCCACTTTCCCCAACAACTTGTTCTATTGTATGTTTCTCTATCGTAGCAATTCCCAATGCATATTTTTCTTTTTCAAACATTGGTAAAGGAATCACCATTTCGATTCCTTTGTTTTTCTTTTGCCAAAATAAATTATCTTTGTTATTTATGTACTTTTGTTGATACCTTTCAACTTCCTCTTCAGTCAGTTGAGTCAACGATCCATTGATTACTCCCCATTTACCAGCTAAACTGAGTAAATCATAATTATTATCATCCATAACAATTGTTTCTATAAAGTTTAGCTCTTTCCTGATTTCAGAATAAGTGGAGTAATTTGTATATGTCAGTGGATGCTTGAATATATCCGAGAAATTTTTGGTCGAACCATACGTAGAAAACGAATATTCGATCGTTCTGATTTTCCATTCAACGTTCGTTTTGACTTGCCTGAGCAGGTTCTTTTTATCTGTTAAATAACTCGATTCGATCGACTCATAGGTATTCTGATAAATAAATAAACTAAATCCTATGACAAGTACGGCTCCTAATAAAAACATCGGTAAAAATATTTTATAAAACACTGTACTTTTCTTCATTTTCTTCCTCTCTTTCCTTTAAATAAAAGGCTTTCATTTTTCTGTAAAATTGATACTCATCTAATTAAATGAGCATTCCCCGCTTTTAAGAATAGCATAATTAAAAATAAAAATCCAAGTAATTTTTAACGTGTGCAATCTTTTCATACCAAAGATCTATTGACTTATCGTAGTTATCGTAATATGATGAATGCGTTAACAAAAAGTGAAAAAGTAAGGAAAATGATGGAATGGTAACGATCAAAGATATCGCTAAAGCAGCTGGTGTTTCTCATACGACAGTTTCTCGTGCTTTGAATAACAGCAGTTTAATCAAAAATGAAACAAAACAAAAAATACGGCAACTAGCTAAGGAAATGAATTATTCGCCGAACTATAGTGCAAAAGGTTTAGTAAATCAAAAAAAATATCTGATCGGACTGTTTTTCTCAAGTTTGCATAAAGGAACTTCATCAAATTTCCTAGCAGATTCCATTGCAGGTATCCATTCAGTATTGGACACAAACTACAGCTTATCTGTCGAAAGTATCGATGCTGTTGATTTAACAGAAATCAATTTGCAACGTTATGATGGTCTGATCGTTATGAGTCAAAGTGATGAAGATCAGCCTTTTATCGATTATCTGAAAGAAAAAGCGTTTCCCTTCGTCGTTGTCAATCGTCACATCAATGATCCAGCGGTTATCAATGTTACTGCCGATGATGCGGCCGGTGTTATGCAGGCAGTAGATTACGGTATTGGGTGCGGACATACGAAGATCGCTTATATTGGTGGGAAAAAAAACTTTCGTTCGACAAAAGAACGGGAAAAAGGTGTATTGGACAGTCTAAAAAAAGCAAGCATCCCTGCCAATCCAGCCTATTTTTTAACAGGAGACTACAGCTTAGAAAGCGGCCTCAAAAACATGGAATACCTATTATCGCTTTCTGACCTGCCTACTCTGGTTTTTTGTGGCAACGACGATATAGCGATTGGTGCATTGAGAGCTGTACATTCAGCTGGTCTTCGTGTTCCCCAGAACATTTCTCTGATTGGGTTCGATGATTCTCCAGTCGTCTCCTATCTTAATCCACCGCTTACTACAGTACACAAACCGTTGAAAGAAATGTGTCAAGTAGGAACAAAGCTTTTATTGGATTTGATTGAAGACAGGCCGATCGAACAATCTAAAATGGAGCTCTCCACCTTACTGATGCTTCGTGAGTCGATCAATTACTTGTAAACTGCAAGTAATTTTATATAAAAATGTTAACGTGTGCATAACACAGAAAGGAATAATCTATGAATAAACTGACAAAAGAATTAGTGAAAAAAAACGAGGCTCCCGTAAAAGTTCTTCAATTCGGCGAAGGCAATTTTATGCGCGGATTTGTTGATTGGCAGATTCAGCAACTGAATAACCAACAATTGTTTAAAGGAAATGTCGCCATCATTCAGCCTTTAGAACAAGGTCTTGGGAATATGATGAACCAGCAAGACAATTTATATACGGTCATTTTACAAGGACTCAGCAATGGCGAAATCGTTGATACTTCCGAGATTATCACCATAGTAGAACAAATGATCAATCCTTATCATGAATGGGATGCTTATCTTTCTCTAGCAGAAAATGACGACTTGGCCTATATCGTCTCCAATACAACAGAGGCAGGAATCCAATTTGTGGAGACTGATGAACGAACAGATACGCCACCACAGAGCTTCCCGGGCAAACTGACAGCCTTTTTATACCGACGTTTCGAATTAAACAAAGCCGGTTTTACGATTATTCCTTGTGAATTGATTGACAGAAACGGTGAACGTCTAAAAGAAATCATTTTACGCTACGCAGAAAAATGGGATTTAGAACCTGCTTTTATTGAGTGGTTAGAAAAAGAAAATGTTTTCTGTTGTAGTTTAGTTGACCGCATCGTTCCAGGTTATCCTCGTGAGGATGCAGCTGTTTTCAATCAACGACATAACTATGAAGATCAATTGATGGTCAAAGCGGAACCATTCATGCTTTGGGTGATTGAAGGGCCTAAAGAGTTGGAGAATCAACTACCATTCAAACAGGCTGGCTTGAATGTCATCATCACAGATGATATGACTCCTTATCGTGAACGTAAGGTGCATTTGCTTAATGGACCGCACACAGCGATGGTCCCTCTTGCTTTGTTGGCGGAATTGGAAACTGTAGAAGAAGTAATGAAAGATCCTTTATTCTCCGCTTATGTTGATCAGCTATTCGATCTAGAATTGATTCCTATGCTTTCTTTACCTAAAGATGAATTAGCCATTTATGCTGATCAAATCAAAGAACGTTTCTTGAATCCTTTTGCCCATCACAAATTAGAAGCGATTTCATTAAATAGTGTTTCAAAATTCAGCACCCGTCTGCTTCCGGTCTTCAAGAAGTATATCGAAGAAAAAAATCAAGTACCACCGCTAATCTCTGTTTCACTAGCTGCGTTACTTCTTATGTATCGAGGCGATCAAGTAAAGCCCCATGATGATGAAAAGACGATAAGCGAATTTGTTGATGCTTGGTCTGATAATGAAACAGCTATTCTTCGATTATTGCAAAACGCTGCGCTTTGGGGAGAAGATTTGTCTCAATTACCGAATGTGGCAGATACTGTTCAAGAAATGGCTACAAAAATCGATCAAAAAGGTGTCCGAGCAGTATTACAAGAAATGAAAGGAACGATGGTCCATGCTTGAAACCCTGCAACCAACAATGAAATTAAATCAACGAGACAGTGTTGTTGTCGCATTAACACCTATCCCAAAGCAAACACAACTGACGATTGATCAGCAAACGATCACCACTCTTGAAGATATCCCGCAAGGTCACAAGATTGCATTGAGTGATTTGAAAGCTGGAGACAACGTGATCAAATATGGCTATCCAATCGGGCACGTGACGGCAGACGTAACTGCCGGTCAATGGCTGCACACTCATAATGTAAAAACCAACCTTTCTGGTGAATTGGATTATCGATATGAAAAAGATGTCCATCCAAGTCATTATCCTTTTGAGAACCGAACATTTCAAGGCTACTTACGAAAAAATGGAAAAGTAGGGATTCGTAATGACTTGTTCTTAGTCCCTACCGTTGGGTGTGTGAATGGTATTGCTGAACTGATCGTCAAACAGTTCAAAGAAAAACATCCGGATCTGGGACAGTTTGATCATATTACGATTTTAAAGCATCCCTACGGCTGTTCACAGCTTGGAAAAGATCATCAAAATACTCGAGAAATCTTAGCAGACGCGGTAAACCATCCAAATGCTGGCGGAGTTTTAGTGTTTGGATTAGGTTGCGAGAACAATACCGTTCCTGAATTCAAAAAAATTTTAGGTGAATATGATGAAGAACGAGTGAAATTTCTAGTGGCTCAAGATGTCTATGATGAGATCGAACAAGGCGTAGCTCTATTAGAAGAACTTTTAACCGCGGTCGAAAACGACCAGCGCATACCAGTCCCGCTCTCTAAGTTAAATGTCGGTTTGAAATGCGGCGGTTCTGATGGTCTATCGGGAATAACTGCCAACCCTTTGCTTGGTGCATTTTCTGATTACTTGATTGCTCAAGGAGGTAGCACGATCTTAACAGAAGTGCCAGAAATGTTTGGTGCAGAACAAGTATTGATGGCACGAGCGGAAAATGAAAAAGTTTTTGATTCAATCGTTGACTTGATCAATGACTTCAAACAGTATTTCTTGTCTTACGGGGAACCAGTTTACGAAAACCCATCTCCTGGTAATAAAGCAGGTGGGATCACTACATTAGAAGATAAGTCTTTAGGCTGCACGCAAAAATCAGGAAGCTCTCCTGTCGTTGATGTACTGCAATATGGCGAAAAAATCAGAAAACCAGGACTTAGTTTATTACAAGCTCCCGGGAATGATCTTGTAGCTGCCTCTGCTCTTGCTTCATCCGATTGCCAGTTGGTCTTGTTTACCACAGGAAGAGGGACTCCATTTGGCTCATATGTCCCTACGGTCAAGGTATCTACGAACACGACTCTTTTTGAACGCAAAGGTCATTGGATGGACTTTAATGCAGGCGTCTTATTAGAACAACCAATGGAAGTGATCTTAGAATCATTTGTTCAAAAAATCATCGCTGTGGCTAGTGGAGAAGAAACGAAAAATGAACAAAATGACGTTCGAGAAATTGCCATTTTTAAAAACGGAGTAACACTTTGATTTTCATAAAATAGTATAAAAAGAAAGAAGGAAGATTTATGTTTTTATCTGATGATTTTTTATTAAAAGACGATTGGGCGAAAAAGCTTTATCATTCCTACGCAAAAAATATGCCCATTATTGATTATCACTGTCACTTAGATCCAAAAGAAATTTACGAAAACAACAATTTCAGCAATCTGACAGAAGCTTGGTTAGGAGGCGATCATTACAAATGGCGCTTGATGCGAGCTTGCGGCGTGCCTGAAGAAAAAATCACAGGAAATGCTTCTGATTTTGAAAAATTTTTAGCTTGGTGTCAAACCGTACCAAAAATTATCGGAAATCCGCTTTACAGTTGGTCACATCTTGAATTGAAGCGTTTCTTCGATATTGACTTGTTGATAAATGAAGAAAACGCAGAGAAAATTTGGACACAAGCAAATGAAATTTTGGCAACTCCTGATTTCCGTCGGCGGGAAATCGCGAAAAAATCGAATGTAGAAGTGATTTGTACGACAGATGATCCAGCAGATGACTTACACTATCATCAATTGCTTGCTCATGAAGAACCAGATTTGAAAGTTCTCCCTTCATTCCGTCCAGATAAAGCACTCAATATTGAAAAAGAAGGATTTAATGCATGGATCACACTACTGGAAGAAGCAGCTGACCAAACGATTACCACCTATCAAGAACTGATCGAAGTTTTAGGGCAGCGGATAGAATACTTCCATCAACATGGATGTCGTGTTTCCGACCACGCTTTAGACACCTTACGCTATAAAGAAGCGGATGAAACAGTATTAGAAGAGATTTTTCAAAAAGCACGAGCTAACAAACTATTATCTTCAGATGAAATCGATGCTTATCGTACAGAAACACTGATACGTTTGACCCACTTCTATCATTCTCATAATTGGACGATGCAGCTGCATATTCATGCTTATCGTAATTGTAATACACAAATGTTGGAAAAATTAGGACCCGATACCGGTTATGATGGAATGAATGATCTTTCTTTGACTATTCCTCTGCAAAAATTATTGAATCGTGCAGAAGAAACGGATCAGTTGCCAAAGACGATCCTCTATTCACTGAATCCAAATGACTACCCTGCGATTTTAGCTTTGATGGGCTGTTTCCAAAAAGAACAGAATGGAAAACTGCAGTTAGGTTCTGGATGGTGGTACAACGATACTCGAGCTGGTATGCGCGATCAATTGACACAGTTTGCTGATGGTAGTGCTTTGGGGAATTTTGTCGGCATGCTGACAGATTCAAGAAGTTTCCTTTCCTACACTAGACATGAATATTTCCGTCGTGTTCTTTGTGAATTTTTAGGCGAAATGGTCATGCGAGGAGAAGCACCTGAGGATGAACAACTTTTAGGAAGTCTCGTTCAAGCGATTAGTTATACAAATGCTAAAAATTACTTTGGCTTTTTCGCCTAATTGATTAATAGTAACAGTAACGAATCAAAAACAGGATAGCGAAATAACGGAATCCGTTTATCCACGTTTTAGAGAAGAAGACGGACCAAATTTGCTCCGTCTTCTTCTCTTGCTGTTCTGCTTCATTGCCTATAAACCCTTATGAAAGAAGAGATAACATGCCTACTATCCATATTGCCGGTGATTCTACTGCGGCAGAAAAAGATGAAAACAAGCGTCCCGAGACAGGTTGGGGAGAAAAAATCTCTGCTTATTTTTCACCTGAGATCCAGATCAATAACCAAGCAAAGAATGGACGCAGCACCAAATCATTTATCCAGGAAGGAAGATTAGCCCGTTTAGCTTCACAGTTTCAGCCAAATGATTTCTTATTTGTACAATTTGGACATAACGACCAGAAAATCCAAGAAGAAAGAGGTACGCTCCCCTTCGGTAGCTATTTAAAAAATCTGCAGATATTTTTTGAATGCGCAAAAAAAGCGAACGTCCAAATGGTCTTGCTGACATCTGTGACGCGACGAGATTACTTAGAAAATGGAACATTGAATCCAGATATACTTGGAGACTATCCAAAAGCGATGCGTGCATTTGCTGAGAAACACCATATTCCACTTTTAGATGTTTTCTCACGATCACAAGAATATTTCCAGACCTTTTCAAAAGAAGAGACAAAAAAATTCTATCTGCATCTTATGCCTAATAGTTGTGAAAATTACCCAGAAGGACTAAAGGATAATACCCACTTTAGTCCAGAAGGCGCTGATAAAGTTGCCCGAATAATTGCTGAATTGATAAAAGAATCCCGTCTGCCTCTTGCTGATTATTTACAAAAAGGAGTTTGAGATGTTTCCATTAAATTTAGGCATTCGTGCCCATGATCTAGAGGTTCGAAATCGTGAAGAAATCGTTCAAAAAGTATCACAGCTTCACTTGTCCCATATCCAATTTGCACCACAAAAAGCATTTCCTGAACAACTTAAATTAAATACCATGACACTTGGGAGTGCTGCCTATTTTGGTGAATACTTTCAAAAAAACAATATCGAACTTTCCATTTTAGGTTGCTATATCAACCTATCCAGCAAAAATCAAGAAGTTCGTGCACAAGCATTAGCAACTTTCAAACAGCAAATTGCTCTGTGCTCTGCCTATCAAGCCAAGATGATTGCTACGGAAACCGGTAGTGTCTCTGTCGGTTTCACAAAAGAAAATTTTACTGAAGAAGCTTATCAGATTGCTAGAAATTCAGTCATTGAATTAGTCGCTCATGCAGAAAATTTTGGCGTAACTGTTGCTGTTGAAGCAGGGATCAATCATCCGATCTATAACTATCAGTTAGCCAAACGTTTAGTCGATGAAGTAGCTTCACCAAATTTAAAAATCATTTTAGACTGTGCGAATTTGATCCACAAAGAAAATCATGCTGATCAGGAAAAAGTGATCCGAGGTGCCTTGAACAATTTACAGGGTTGTATTACAGCGCTTCATCTCAAAGACTACATCATGGAAAATGGAAAGATCCGCATAGTTCCTGTTGGTAAAGGTTGTTTAGATTTCCGCCCGGTACTACATTATATCAAATATGAGCGTCCTCTAATGTACGCCACTCTTGAAGCTACTCCTGAGATTTATGTTCCTGAAGCAATAGAACACTTGCAGTTTATTTACCAAGATTGTTAAGGAGAAGATTATGGAGGAACGAATACAGAAAAGTTATCAAAAATATCATGCAAATGCTTTTCAGACATTGCTGCATCTTTATCAGGGGAATTATTGGCGCTTTGCCATGTCAGGACTCTTTTTTATTATCAAACATCTTCCATCTTGGTTAATGCCGATCGCTATTGCCAATGTAATCAATGCAGCTTCATCAAAAGATTCCTCTCAATTGCAGGCGATTTATTTCAACGCTTTTTTGATGACTTGTCTGATCGGTCAAAATATATTGACGAATTATTTTCATGTAAAATACCATAGCACTTCGATCCGGCAAGTAGAAGCTGGACTAAGAGCGACCCTTATCAAGAAAATCCAAGAACTTTCTATTCCCTATCAAAAAGAATTGCAATCTGGCCGGATCCAATCAAAGATCATCCGTGATGTAGAAGCCATCCAAACATTGTCCTCTCAAGTATTTGTCAGCGGATTGAACATTGCTGTCAATTTATTCGTGGCTTTAGGTATCACGCTTTATAGAAGTCCTGTCGTTTTCTTGTTTTTCTTATTGACTGTCCCTCTCGCCGCGTTAGTTACTCTTTTTTTCCGGAAAAGAATCAGACAGTCCAATTCAGATTTCCGGCAAGAAATGGAAGAAACTTCTGCAAAAGTGATCGAAGTGATCGAATTAGCACCGATTGCTCGAGCTCATGGGTTAGAAAAACACGAAACCACTCGCTTAAATAAGCATTTTACCCAAATCTATGAAAAAGGATTCCACTTAGATATCCTGCAATCTGTTTTCGGATCAGTCAGCTGGGCTAGTTTTCAGATATTTCAACTGATTTGTTTGATTTTCACTGGGATATTAGCTTTACAAGGGCGTATTCAACCAGGTGATGTCGTGATGTATCAGACATATTTCACAACGATCGTCAATTCCGTTTCTGGAATGATCACACTGATTCCTACGATTTCAAAAGGCATGGAATCTATTACTTCTATTGGTGAACTGTTGATTGCTGGCGATGTAGAAACTTATCACGGTAAGAAAAAAATCCAACATTTGGATGGAAATTTTCGCTTTGAGGATGTTTCTTTTCATTACCCGGACTCACTCAAGCCGATTATCGATCATTTTTCTCTAGAGGTGAAAGCTGGAGAAACAATTGCTTTTGTTGGGCCATCTGGTTCTGGAAAATCTACACTCCTTAACTTATTGATTGGATTTATCCAGCCGTCTTCAGGGAGGATTTTCCTAGATAATCAGCCTTTGGATGAATTGGATATGCGAAGTGTGCGTAATTATTTAGCCGTTGTTCCTCAAACCACTTTGTTGTTCTCCGCTTCGATCAAAGAGAACATCACTTATGGCTTGAAAAACGTATCAAAAGAACGTTTAGATGAAGTCATCGAAGCTGCGCAACTTTCTTCACTGATTGACCAGCTTCCTGATGGACTGGATACCTTAGTAGGCGAACATGGCAACAAGCTGTCTGGTGGCCAAAAACAACGTATCTCCATTGCACGAGCATTGATACGTCAGCCGAAAATCATTTTGCTAGATGAAGCAACTTCAGCTTTAGATAACCAGTCAGAGAAAAAAATCCAGCAGGCCCTGAATTATCTGACAGAAACACCCACTACTTTTATTGTGGCTCATCGGCTTTCAACGATCAAAGAGGCAGATAAAATCGTTGTGATCGATGAAGGAAAAATCGTTGAGATGGGTACTTACGAAGAGCTGTTAGCTCAAGAGGGCTATTTTTACCGTTTGAAAAATGAATGACAAAAAAAAGGAGAGACGACAAGAGTTTTGTCGTCTCTCCTATTTCTGAATAAACGGTGTTCAAGAGACAGTCTATCGGCAATAAGAAGCAACTTTGTTATCGCTCAAGGCTGAACGTCTCTTTCACAACCTCTGTTGTTTCATAAAATAGTTCTATTCGCTGTAAAGGTCGCGAACTGGCGTCATGATGATCCGGTTCAAGTCATTGATGATCGTACTGAACCCTTGTTCTTTTTGCATTAAATCATTGATTACTTCTTCTGATTGAATTTTCACAGCCATTTCTTGTGCTTTCATTGCATCTTCGTCGCTGAATTCTTGTCCACTCATTTGTTTTTCTTGTAATTCGATTTGCATCGCTTGGAAGTCTTTGAACAGCTTGTGTGCTTCTTCGTTTGCTTGTACTTTCTCGTACGCTTCTTTCAACGCTTTGAATTCTGGTAATTCACGGATCTCACGTTCGATCTGATTCGCGCTATCGTAGATGTTTGACATGTTATGCCCTCTTTTCTTTTAGTAGTTACTCTCTATTGTAACATGGGGTTATTCGTTTTCAAAGGGTCTACTCTCCTTGATATTTCCGCCAGAGGTCTTTAGCCGCTTCACCAATTCCCTGAACGCCTTCTTTCACCATATCGCCGAAATTCTTCAATCCTTCTTTTGCTTGTTCACCGTATTGATTCAAGTTATCTTGCCAATTTCCAGACTCTCCATTAGAATTACCTGTGTTTCCAACTTGATCTGCTGCTACCACTTGCCCTCCTGTGGCATAGGCATCAGCTACACTAAATCCTGTTTTGGAAGTATAAGGAAGGATACCTTCTGCCGCTGATTTGAAGACTTTCCCGACAACATTTCCACTTGTCCCTTCCAAATAATGCAGCTTGCTGGATTCTTCATACCCCATCCATGTCGAAATCACTACATCTGGCGTATACCCGATCATCCATTGGTCATTTGCTTTCGTGGCATCGAAATTAGTTTCTGTGGTTCCTGTTTTACCTGCTATCGTATAACCTGCAGGGTTCGCAGCAGCTGCTGTCCCATTTGAGAATGTACCAAGAAGCATGCTGGTCATTTCATCAGCTGTTTCCTTTGATATAACCTGTTTTGGCTTTTTGTTTGTATTATCGATGATCACCGCTCCAGTTGAATCAACGATTTTCGTGATGAGATGCGGCGTATACATCTGACCTTCATTGGCAAATGCACTGTAAGCACCCGCCATGATCATTGGAGATACTCCTTTTTCTAATCCGCCAAGAGCTAAGCCATAATACTTATCAGATTTTGCTAAAGGCAGGCCGAATTCTTCTGCTTTATCATATCCTTTTTGTAAACCGATCTCATGCAAAAGCCATACAGCAGGCAAGTTCAAACTTTGTGCAACAGCCTGATACATCGGTACTTCTCCTTGGTATGTCCCGTCAAAATTATGCGCATCGTAATAACTTTGCGGTTCATCTTTCAAGACACTAGAAGGCTTGTAACCAGCTTCCAACGCTGGTGTATACACGCTTAATGGTTTGATCGTTGATCCTGGAGAGCGGCGCATCTGTGTAGCAAAGCTGAATCCTCTAAAGACATGATCTCCTCTTCGTCCTACTAATGCTTGTACACCGCCTGTATTCGGATCTAAAGCTACTGAAGCAGATTGGACCATGGCACCATCTGAAGCATTTGCTGGGAATAATGCATTATTTTGATAAGTAGCTTCTAATTGCTTTTGGTAATCCTGATCTAAAGCTGTATAGATTTTATAGCCTTTATTCATGACATCTTCTTCATCAAGACCATACTCGTTAACTGCTTCATCGATCACTGCATCAAAATAATAAGGATAACGATAACCAGAATCTGAATTATCGTATGTGTCATGAAGATAAGCACTGATGTCTGTCTGGCTTTCTGCTTGTTCTTGTTCTTTTGTGATTTTTCCGTTTTCTTCCATTACGCTTAGTACTGTGTTTTTCCGATCATTCGCATTTTCTGGGTGATCAATCGGATTATAAATACCAGGACCTTTCAGCATTCCTGCCAAAGTAGCAGCCTCAGATAGCGTAACATTCGTTGCATCTACTCCGAAATACTTTCTGGAAGCGTCTTGGACACCCCATACCCCGTTGCCAAAATAGGCATTGTTAAGATACATGGTCAAGATTTCTTCTTTGCTGTACTTCTTTTCGATCTCGATTGCCAAAAATAATTCCTTCGCTTTTCGATCAAATGTTTGATCTAATGTCAGATAAGCATTTTTGGCAAGCTGCTGAGTGATCGTACTTCCTCCGCCCCCTGATGTTCCGCCAGACAAAACCATCCGAACAGCCGCACGGGCGATTCCTTTGATATCAAATCCGTGATGTTCGTAAAAATTCCTATCTTCTGTCGAGATTACCGCATCTTGGATATAGGGAGAAATCGCGTTTAATTCTACGTATGTCCCTTTTTGGGCGTACAGTGTGCCAGCTTCTTCATTTTTCTTATCATAAATGACTGTCGATTGGCTTAATCCAGATTTTAACGTTTCGACATTTGCTTGTTTGGCTAAAATAAAAAGGTAGATACTTGTCACTAAGACACAGATCAAACCAATCAGCAAAATCAATTTGTTCACATGATATTTTTTCCAAATGCGCTTTCGCCATCGATGGAATTGTCCGAGATATGGTCTGATCCATCGCCAAAAACTGATCAAAGCAGCTTTTATCTTTCCTAAAATGCTTTGAAAATCCATTCGCTTCTTCTCCTGTCTATTCAATTCAATCGTCTTATTTTACCATAATGAAAGAGTGTTTTCTTCCTGCTTAAGTTGTAGTTCGATTTGTTTTTTTTCGTTAGTGCAAGTAGAGTAACATAAGAATGAACAGAAAAATGTAAGTTTTTTCTTAAATATGTTTTAAAAATGGTACAATTAGTCTGCAATTTTACCGAAAGGAGTACACTTGTGAAAATCACGATCACTTTACCTATGAACCATCCTGAAACAACGATTCGCGACTTGCTTGAAAAGGAATGGTTAGTTCCTAGAAAGGTTCGGCACTTTTTGCGTATACGTAAAAACGTTTGGATCAATCAACAACCTGCTTTGTTCCATCATGAAGTAAAAGGCAATGACCAGATCACATTGTTATTCGAAGAAACAGATTATAATTATCAAGAAGTCCAATTAGGAGATGCGAAGCACATACGTGTTTTATATGAAGATGAACATTTGATTATAGTGGATAAGCCTGCAGGAATGAAGACTCATCCAAACGAACCAACAGAAAACAGTACCTTGCTCAATCACTTAGCTGCTTATCTCGATACGAAAAAACAACGACCTTACGTTGTCCACCGTTTGGACAAAGAAACAAGCGGCGCTGTTTTATTTGCAAAAAACCCATTTGTCTTGCCGATACTTGGAAGAATGTTGGAACAAAAAATGATCTATCGGAGATATCAAGCCATCGTATGGGGGGAAATCGCCAAAGATAGGACCATTACCAATAAAATCGGACGCGATCGCCATGATCGGAGAAAACGGGTCGTAGATGATAAAAATGGTCAGAACGCCTTGACACATGTCACTGTCGACAAAGTACTTTCTGGAAAAACACAAGTGTATTGTGTTTTGGAAACCGGTCGTACGCACCAGATCAGAGTACACTTAGCTCATATAGGGCATCCAATCGTTGGAGACCCTCTCTACCAAAATAGACCAGCTGAACGACTGATGCTCCATGCATTAGAACTGCACATGATCCATCCATTTACTCAAGAAAAAATAGTTGGTAAAGCTTTACCCGGATTGTGGAAATAGAGAGAAGAACGTAGTCCTATCATTATCTGCTGATAAGACTACGTTCTTTTTGTGTAACTTGTCTGCTTACTTTTGATGTTCGTGTTCTGCTAACAGCAAACTACCGATAATCCCACTTTCATTTGGCAGTCCCCAACGAACGATATATTCACTTACTTGAGGTGTTTCCATGTAGCCACCCATCAATTCAACAAATTGCTGACGGATTTTTTGAAGGAGATGATCCTGATTCATTACTCCGCCGCCTAAAATAATCTTTTCAGGTGCTAACGTCAACGTATAGTTGATCAGTGCTTGAGCAATATAGAAAGCTTGAATATCCCAAATCGGATGATCTTGCGGCAGATCTTGCCCTTTGATCCCTATACGTGCCTCAATAGACGGACCTGCTGCTAATCCTTCCAAACAGTCTTTATGATAAGGACAAGTGCCTTCATATTGATCATCTGGATGGCGTTTTACCCAAATATGTCCCATTTCAGGATGTGCGATTCCTGAAAAAATTTCCTCATTGATCACGACGCCTGCACCGATTCCTGTTCCCACGGTAAGGTAAATACAACTATTTTTTCCTTGTGCTGCCCCTTGCTTCAGCTCCCCGTATGCAGCCGCATTGACATCTGTCGTCCAAGCAACAGGAACATTGTAGCGTTTCCTGATTGTGCCGAGAAAATCAAATTGTGCCCATCCTTTTTTGGGAGTTGCCAAAACATATCCGTAATTATCTTTTGTTTGGTCGATACCAATCGGGCCGAATGAGCCGATCCCGATTCCCTTCAGTTCATAACGATCAAAAAATTCAAATACTTGATCCAATGTTTCTTCTGGTGTTGTGGTAGGGATACTTGTTTTTTCCAAAATCTCTCCACCTTCTGAAACCGCACACACAAATTTTGTTCCGCCTGCTTCTATTCCGCCATACATTTAGTTTTCCTCCTCGAATCCGATTGTCCGAATTTCATAAGGTTGGATTATCGGGACAACCGATTGCTGCGTTGGTTCTTCAAGCAGATTCAATATGACCGTTTTTCGATTGTCTTTAGTTATTTCTAATTTTTCCAAATGACTAGACATATTGAAACCTCTCACTACTACTTTATCACTAAACTTACTCCGTTTCAAAGCTGTAATTGCAAACGTTTCACTTTTTATCGTTAAATATTGTTGTTTTGATGCCAATGTTCCTTCATGATGTTTGATTTGTTGAGTGGAAAAAGGAATCTGTGCCGCGTATGCATGCAAATAAGTAGAGAATGTTTCTTCTGGTCCATGCAGTTCAACGCTGTAATTGAACCGATGCTTACCTAAACACTGTGCTTCTGGTGTTGGAAAATACCCCCAATCTCCTAGTTCTCCCACACAGCGAAGTAGCGTCACCGCGATTTGTCCGTCTTCTGTTACTTCATATTCATTCAAACCAAAGTTTCCGACTGTTACACCGTACTCTTCATCATGAATATTGACAAATGCTTGCTGATGTTGCGGATTCGTGGGGTTTTCCCAACTTTTAGACACATGGTTTGGGCGCTTCACCACTTCAAAAATACTATCTGCTTCGTGATGTTCCACATGTAACTTTGTAGGAAACAAGACACGCAATCGATGATCTTTCATTTGATTGTCAAGAGTCGTTTCAAAGTCGATTTTTTTACTATCTTTTCTGACAGTCATGATCGTTTCTATTTGAAGGATCCGTTTTTCTTTAGATCGTTCTGCTTTTCGATAACGAAATTCTACAACCATCCGTTGTTCTTTCTCTAAACGCTCGTCTGCAGAAACTGGAATCTCCATTTCCTGTAGAATACTTATTTTGGCTATTTCTGGTGTATCTACTAATACTTTTACTTCAGAGCCCTCTTGATTACTGGATAGGATTGGTTGATCATATACAGGTTGCTTAAAGATATACTCGTTTCCTATATCACCGATATCTTCAAAAATATGCAGGTTATTCCATTTTCGTTTGTTTTTGCGATCTTCCATTGTAATGGTACCGTTTTTTTCAATCGTCAAACGCAGGTGGGCGTTTTCGACGATTCGTCCACTCTGACGGATCATTGTTTCCTTTTCTTCTGCTTTCGCTTCCCCTTCTACAAGCGCGAATGTTTCCCAAGAAAACGCTGGCATGTTTTTTATTGGTAAAGTTACCTTGATCGTTCTTGCCATATATGGCACACGGAAACGATCTTTCGGCAAATCATAACCAAATTGTACAGTTTCTTCAGATAAAATAGCTGGTATAGTGGCCCCGCTTTTTGTTTCTACGTGATACTTCTGTCTAGGCAACTGTTCTAACTCTTGATACAGTTGTTCAGGTATTCCTTCAGCGAATCTTTTTCTTGCTAATTCGATGGTTATTTCTGCTTCGCCAGTTTTATCCATTCCCGCAGTATTTACAACGACAAATGGAAAGCTGTCTTTTGGAAATCCAGTTGTATCGATCGCTGTGGCCAGTTGTTCTAAAGAATCTTGTGCAAGATACTTTCCGACTTCATCTGCTTTTTCAAAACGAGGTATCATTTCCCGATGGACAGAATCAACTGAACAACCGCAAATGCTGTCGTGAGGATGATTTTGCATTAATGTCTTCCAAGCATAGTCTAATTGATCGTGGGGATAAATCCCTGTAACTTCGTAAGCCATCGTCGCAAGTGGTTCCGTGATGTTTTCTAGCTGCCGTTGGACCTTGGTATTCCATTGTTTCAAGTAAACGCGAGCAGATGCTGTATTGGCTAAAGTATACCAGCCATCCGTTTCTTGACTTGTCAATTCTCCTTCTACTGAACCTAAGTCTTCTGGCAACTCTTGTCGAACTGCTTCCAGATAGTCAGTAAAATTAGAATGGATGAACTCGTAATCTGGAAACAGCTCATTTGCGAGATGAATTGCTTTTGATATATCTTTTTGTACTGGTTGATGATCAACACCATTCATCATTAATAGATGATCAGTAGATGCATATTGTTCTGCATCTGCTAATTTCTGCTTCCAAAAGACACGAGCAGCTTCTTTTTCTACGGGAATCTCGTTCCCATTGCTATACCAATTGGCAAATAACAGACCAAAAATTTCTGTTTGATCAGGTCCTTTCCACCACATCTCTGAGTATTGAGAAGAATAGTTTTCTGCTTCCAGAACTTGATTGTCAAAGCCAATTGGTTTTACCCCACGGCCAAATGCCGCTGCTGAAATACCAGCTTGTTTCATTAATTGAGGCGTCTGTCCCATATTTCCAAATGTATCAGGAAAATAGCCTAACATGACGGGGGTTCCCCATTTGCGGCTTTCTTCCATACCAATCAGCATATTTCTCACGTTTGATTCCGAACTGATCAGAAAATCATCTTGCAAGATATAAAATGGTCCGATTCTCAATTTTCCTTCATTGATCGCTTGTTGAAGTGCCTGTCTTTTTTCTGGTCTTACTTGAAGATAGTCATCTAAAATAATCGTTTGCCCATCCAAATGAAAACTGTTGAAGGACGGATCAACTTCAAATAGCTCTAATAAATCGTCTATCAATTCAATCAACCGCATGTGATGCTGTTCGTAAGCCATGTACCATTCACGATCCCAATGGCTATGAGAAATGATATATACTTTCTTTTTCATTTACAGTACCTCCTATTTTTCTACTCGAATATCAAAGTAATCCATAACTAATTCGCAAAACATCATATTTGCCCAAGAAAACCATTCTCTCGTATAATTTTCAGGATTGTTCACATCAAATCCTTCGTGCATAAGATGTGTTCCTGCATCAGTTGCTACAAGCAAATTCAATAGCCGTTCTTTTTCAGATTTATCTGGTGTTGTCATTCCTTCCATAGCTAGTGCAATTGGCCAAATATACTCTTTTGGCGTATGGGAAGAACCAATTCCTTTTGCGTATTTTCCTTCATAAAAATATGGATTCTCTTTACTCAACAATGTTCTTCTTGTTTGAAGATAATCTTCCTCTTGTTCTGAACAGTAACCCAAATAAGGTGCCGCAATCAAATTGGGCACGTTGCTGTCATCCATGACCGTCGCGTTCCCCATTCCATCTACTTCGTATGCATAAATCGTTTGCCCTTTTTGATTAACCGTCCGTCCGTGATTTTGGATACCTTTTTGGATTTCTTTCTTCAATATTTGTGCTTTCTGTACAATTTCTTTATCATCGAGTATCGTTTGGAAAATTTCTTCCACATAACCTAACACGACCACCGCAAACATATTGGATGGTACCAGATACCCGTAATGGCAAGCATCATCGCTAGGACGGAAACCAGACCATGTCATACCTGTAAAAGTTGTTTTGGCTCCTCGTCCGTCATTGATCAGCGTATCTTCTTTTCTTGTCGTATCTCGTATAAATGTATAAGGAGAGTGTTCATGATCCTGCTCTGTTTCGAACACGTCTAAGATTTTTTTGATCCCTTCAATAAAAGTTGGGTTGAATTGGTCCGTTTTTCCTGTATTTTTGTAAAGAAGATAGGCCAACTGTATCGGGTAGCATAAAGAATCAATTTCATATTTTCTTTCCCAGATCCAATCGTTCAGTTTTGTGTGATCTGTTTGGTGTCCCGCACCGTTCGCTTCTTCATTGAAGGCATTCGCATATGGATCGATGTTGATATAAAAAAATTGCTTTTTGACCAACCCACTAATCATGTCAGCTAGTTCCTCATCTTCTTTTGCAATCACTAAATAAGGACGAACTTGTGCAGTAGAATCTCGCAACCACATTGCAGGAATGTCTCCTGTCAATAAAAAAGTAGTACCGTCATTTTGCTTTTTGACTGTTGTCAATAGCGTGTTGGCAAATGCTGCTGTAAAATTCGTTGCCCAGTCCGCATGGGTTTTCCCGCATTTTTGTGTGATATCATCCATAAATTTTTGCACTGACTTTGGTATATCTTTATAAACCATACAAATCTCCTCTTTTCATTTGATATATCTTTAAAGATTATACCTCTTGCAGCATTTTATGTCTACGCTTTCAAAAAAATAACTTTTTATTTACTTTTTCATCTATTATGGTATTATTTGAATATGATATATCATTAAGAGGTGTTTATATGAATCAACCATTGTACCAGACAATATTTAATGATTTGCAAACGGCTATTTTAACTGGTGAATTACCTGTGGATAGCCAACTACCAACTGAAAAGGAACTTTCCCATACTTATAAAGTAAGCAGAATCACTTCCAAACGTGCATTGACTGAATTAGAACAATTAGGGCTGATTTATCGTGTACGTGGGAAAGGCAGTTTTGTTAAATCAGCTGCTCCGGAGCAGATGCTTCCTTCTCCTACAAAAACACGGCGGATTCTGTTTCTTCTTCCATATGTCGCTGATTTATCTGTTGGTGATTTTACCAAGGGATTGAATCCTGTGATGCAGGATAAACAGATGGATGTCATGATGACGACACATGATTTTTTACAAAATAAAACGGCAAAAGAACTCATCCATGAATTTGATGGATTGATTTATTATGCCTTTGATACAGAACAGCATCTTGACTTGCTTTTTGAGCTGTCATTAAAAGAATTCCCTGTCATCATATTGGATAAAAAAATCTATGAATTGCCTTTTCCTACCGTGCTTTCCGACAACTTCCAAGGTGGTGTGCTCGCTACTTCTCATTTGATCGAACAGGGACATTCAAAAATCGCTTATTTATTTGGTGCACAGACTCATCCACAATCCGTACGTCAGCGTTACCTTGGTTACCTTGAAGCATTGGACAAAGCTGGTTTGGCTTTCCACACTTCGCTGGATGACAAAAGCGCGACATTCGATGAATTGCTTTCTTATATCACTAAGTATGAAGTGACCGCTTTTGTTTGCGAAAACGATGTTGTCGCTATCCAGACGATGAATTTTTTGAGACAGCATGATTATCATGTTCCTGAAGATTTTTCAATCATCGGATTTGATGATATCCAAGCAGCTGCTCTTGTTGATCCACCGCTGACAACCATTGCACAAGATTTTGAACAGTTAGGCAAGCTTGCTGGAGAGGCTTTGATCACTTGGTTAGAGACAAACGAACGTCCTTCCGACAGCAAATTTCCAGTTTCATTTATCAAAAGACAATCAACAAAGGAGAAATAAAATGAATATCGGTCAAATAGATACTAGACATGGCACAGCTAATCAGCCAAATTTCTCTAACGGGAACTGCCAGCCTTACACTGGCGTTCCTTTTGGGATGAATTATTTTGCACCGCAAACGACCGATCAAAACGGCAGCTGGTGGTTTCATCCTGAGGATCGTGTTTTTCAAGGTTATCGACTTACCCACCAGCCAAGTCCTTGGATGGGCGATTTCAGTCATATGCTGCTCACGCCAATCAATGGTAAATTACAGGAAAATACCCTTTTTCATGCGCAAAGTTCTTACCGCCCAGAAGAAAGTATATTTTGTCCGACTCATCTGTCGATCCGTCAATTGCGTTATGGCATCCGTTCTACATTGATACCCAGTATGTATGGCGGAATCTTATCTATTGATTACAGCAGAAATGATAGCGGTTTACTTTTATCCTTTCCGGGACGTCATCAGCTCTTTGTTATAGATCCTTACACAGTGGAAGGAAAAATCACACATTTTGCTGGTTCAGAAGATCCTGATTTTTCTTTTTATTTCATATTGAGATTTGAATATCCTTTAACAATTGATGAGCTAGCTGTTTCCAACAAAAATAGCGATTCGATCCCGTTGTATTTTGAACAGACAAAAAAACAAACCATCCGATTCGGGACATCTTTTATCAGCTCGGAACAAGCAGCTTATAACCTGGAACTAGAACAAAACCAAAGCAAAGAGACTTACCTTGCTAACAGCCAGAAACAATGGCAATCCTATTTTGATCGTATACAGCTCACACACCATGATCAACAACAATTGCGGACGTTTTATCATAACTTCTATCGGGTGTTTTTATTTCCGCAGACATTTTATGAAATGGATCCTAGTGGGCAAAAAATCCACTATGATACGACTAGCCGATCTGTGAAACCTGGCGTTCTCTATACAAATAATGGGTTCTGGGATACGTATAAAACGGTTTATCCTCTTTATTCTTTGATTGCTGTAGAAAAGTACGAAGAAATGCTGGAAGGTTTCTTGAACAGCTATAGAGAAACTGGTTATTTGCCAAAATGGCTGTCTCCTGACGAACGTGGACTAATGCCTGGGACATTGATTGATGCAGTCATTGCAGATGCTGCTGTAAAAGGTATTCGGCCAGACTTGATGCAGGAATTTCTAACAGCAATGAAGAAAGGCGCTACAGTTCAAAGTAATCATTCAAATTATGGACGACAAGGGACAGATGATTACTTGACATACGGCTATGTTCCTAATCACTACCATGAATCGGTCAATCATACGCTAGATTATGCTTATAGCGACTTTTGTATTAGTCGAGTTGCCAAAGTACTAGCAGAGGACGAAACGGTGAAAAAATATCAGCAACGATCATTGAACTATCAACATATTTTTGACTATGAGACAGGATGGATGCGTTCCAAAGATAAAAATGGCAAATTCAGAGAACCATTTTCTGCTCATCGTTGGGGACAAGATTATGCAGAAGGCAGTGCTTGGCAAAGCAGCTTTGCTGTTTATCATGATTTTGCAGGGTTGATCGAAAAATATGGCGGCAGTGAGAGATTCAAAGAAAAACTCATTGATTTGTGCAATCAATCTCCGACATTTGAAACAGGAGGATATGGTTTTGAGATTCATGAAATGAGCGAGATGGCTGCGATAGAATTTGGGCAGTTAGCTATCTCCAATCAGCCAAGTTTTCATTACCCATACTTGTTCAGCTATATTGGACAACCCGAAATGGCACAGCCATTGCTTAAACAATTGATGACTCAAACTTTCGACGATTCTTCAACGGGTTACCCTGGAGATGAGGACAACGGAAGTATGGCTGCTTGGTATATCTTCAATAGTCTGGGATTCTATCCTGTCACACCAGGGACCGGTGAATATGTTATCGGTATGCCTTTAATGGACAAGGCTGTTGTGCTTTTGTCAAATGGAAAGGAATTGACGATTGAAGCCACTCCTAATCGGCCACAACAGCAATTTATCCATAAAATCAAACGGATGGACAAAGAATATACGAAATTATATTTTACCCATCAAGATTTGCTGAAAGGCGGCAAGATTTCTTACCAATTAGGTATCGTCCCTCATCCTAAGAAGTATCGATCAAAAGATTTGCCTTTTTCCTTATCAAACGATAACTAACAAGAGGATGTGAAAAAGCTGTCCTGCATCAAGTAATA
>NZ_KV817738.1:22896-69320 GCF_001814765.1 Enterococcus sp. HMSC061C05 | reverse complement strand
TTATTACTTGATGCAGGACAGCTTTTTCACGACCTTTTAAACTATAGGAATCTGTTAAATCAAAGGAGCAGAACTTGCCTTTTGCGCTGCTTTTGGTACAATAATGTATGATTAAAAATAAACTGGAGGGTTTCTATCTTGAACATAGGTAAGCCGAGAAAACTAGGAAAAACAATAAATGAAATCGAGGAAGGCGACTCGTTATCCTTAACAGAATCTATTGAAGATAACCAGCTTTTGCTGTATTTGGGATTGACGAATGATGCAAATCCTTTGTATATCCAACATGACTTTGCACAAAAAACAGAATATCATCAGCCAATCGTTCCATCAGTGATGCTGATGGGGATCATCACAAGTGCAATTTCAAAGCATCTTCCTGGACCAGGATCACATGTTGTCAATTTTTCTGTCAATTTTATTGAACCGGTTTTCCATTATGAAACACTGACTTTTCAGTTTGAGGTCATAAAAGTAGATAAGATGAAGGATGTGGTGACGATTTCTGTAGAAGCGGAAAACACGAACGAAGATCGTGTGTTGGATGCTGTTGTTATGGTCCAACCGCCACAAGTTCCTGAATTGGAAATAGCAATCGAAAGTGAAGGTGAATTAAATGAATAATCCAAGTACATCAATGTCAGGTATCAATCGTTTTTATGCAAAAGTTTATGGCTTTTTAGGTATGGGACTTGCCCTTAGCGCAGTCACTTCTTACTTGGCTCTTTGGGTATTTCCTTTGCAACTAGCAACTTTTATCAATAACTTTCCATTAGGCTTTATGGGTCTGTGGATCGTTGAACTGATTTTAGTAATGGTTCTAGGCGTAAAAGCACAAAAGAATCCGAGCTTAGCAATCGGTGGATTTATTGCCTACTCTCTTTTGAATGGCGTAACATTAGCAGTTACTCTTGCATTCTACGATATTGGAACAGTAACGCAAGCTTTCTTGACAGCTACCTTGATGTTCATGGGGATGTCTGTCGTCGGAGTGACAACAAAACGAGATCTTAGCGGGGTTGGAAGAGCAGGACAGGCTGCTTTGATCGGAGTGATCATTGCACTAGTCTTGAACATCTTCATTTTGAGAAGTAGCGCAGTTGAGCTGTTTATCTCACTGCTTTTAGTCGTCATCTTTGCAGGGATCACAGCTTATGATAACCAAAGCATTCGTAATATCTATGTCCAGACAAATGGAACAGCACATAGTGGCATTGCTGTATTTATGGCATTGAAGCTGTATTTGGACTTTATCAACTTGTTCTTGGCGTTTTTAAGAATCTTTGGACGGAACAACTAAAAAAGGAAAAAATTGATCAGTTGGGGCTATACCAAAATATTTGGTATGGTCCCGCTTTTTCTTTTCGCATTCCGCATGATTCTTTGTTAGAATGAATAAGAACTTTACAGTAAGGAGTTAAGAAGATGACAAAAAATAAATTATTACTCGTTGATGGGAACAGTGTGGCTTTTCGCGCATTCTTTGCGCTGCACAATTCCCTTGAACGTTTCAAAAACAGAAACGGTCTTCATACAAATGCAATCTATGCATTCAATACGATGTTTGAAAATGTTATGCAAAAAGAGCAACCGACGCATGTTCTGGTTGCGTTCGATGCAGGAAAAACGACCTTTCGGACAGAAATGTATGCGGAGTACAAAGGCGGAAGATCTAAAACACCAGGCGAATTCAAAGAACAAATGCCCTATATCCGTGATTTGTTGACGGGATTAGGTGTACAGTATTACGAATTGCCCAATTATGAAGCGGATGATATTATCGGTACTTTGGCAGAAAAAGTAGACAAAGATCAATTTGATGTCGTCGTACTTTCCGGTGATCGGGATTTGACTCAATTAGCTAGTAAAGAAGTAAAAGTGGATATCACTGTAAAAGGTGTCAGCGATATCGAAAGTTATACACCAGAACATGTGGCGGAAAAATATGATGGATTGACACCAAAACAGATTATTGACATGAAGGGACTAGCCGGAGATGCCTCTGACAATATCCCAGGTGTGACTAAAATCGGTGAAAAAACAGCTATCAAGCTATTGAAACAATATGGCTCAGTCGAAGGAATCTATGAGCATATTGATGAAATGAAGCAAAGCAAAATGAAAGAAAATCTGATAAATGACAAAGAGCAAGCTTTCTTATCGAAGAAATTGGCGACCATCAATACTTCAGCCCCTGTGGAGGTCTCTATCGACTCATTGAAGTATGAAGGGAAAAATCTCGATAAACTCGTTCCATTTTATAAAGAAATGGATTTCAATCAGTTCCTTTCTAAACTGAATATCGTTGAAGAAGAAGTAAAAATGGATGATATTTTATTTGAAGTCGTGCATGAATTTAAAGAGGAAATGTTTACTACGGATATGGCACTGTACGTGGAAATGATGGGCGACAATTACCATACAGAGGAAATCGTCGGAGTAGCGTGGGGGACAGAAAAGAAAATCTATGTCACGAATGATCTGTCTGTATTCGAAAACCAAGCGTTCCATTCTTGGATCACTGATCCGACCCGATTGAAAAAAGTATATGATGCGAAACGAACTTATGTTGCTTTAAATCGCTATACTGGAAAAACAAAAGGAATCGATTTTGATGTCTTGCTAGGTGCATACCTTCTCGATACGAATGAAAAAAGCACAGATATCGAAGGAATAGCTGCACATTACGGATACAACGATATCCAGTCAGATGAAACTGTATACGGCAAAGGGGCGAAAAAAGGTTTACCAGAAGAAGAAGAACTCTTTTTTGCTCATTTAGCGCGAAAAGTAGCTGCAATCAATGCGTTGACACCAAAATTGAGCCAAGAACTGGCAGATAAAAACCAAGAAGATCTTTTCCGGAAAATGGAACTGCCATTGTCTATCATTTTGGCAGAGATGGAAATAAGCGGGATCAAAGTAGATGCGACTCGCTTACAAGAAATGAAGGGCGAGTTTTCTGCTCGCTTAAGAGAGATCGAACAAAAAATCTACGAAGAAGCCGGCGAAGAATTCAATTTGAATTCACCAAAGCAATTAGGAGTGATCTTATTTGAAAAAATGGGATTACCCGTTATCAAAAAAACAAAAACTGGGTACTCCACAGCCGTAGATGTACTGGAACAGCTTCGTGAACAAGCACCAATCGTAGAGGATATCCTAACCTATCGTCAAATCGCAAAAATTCAATCTACCTATGTCGAGGGACTGCTGAAAGTGATCCAATCAGATGGAAAAGTGCATACCCGTTATGTCCAGACATTGACCCAAACAGGACGATTAAGCTCTGTTGATCCTAATTTGCAGAACATCCCGATTCGATTAGATGAAGGGAGGAAGATACGTCAGGCATTTGTTCCTAGAGAAAAAGACTGGTTGATTTATTCTTCTGACTATTCACAAATCGAGTTACGCGTACTTGCGCATATCTCAAATGATGAACATTTGAAAGCTGCCTTCCTAGAAGGTCAAGATATCCATGCCAGCACAGCGATGCGCGTATTTGGAATCGAAAAAGCAGAGGATGTCACACCAAATATGCGTCGGCAGGCAAAAGCAGTGAATTTTGGTATCGTGTATGGCATCTCTGATTACGGACTTTCACAAAATTTAGGCATCAGCCGAAAAGCAGCACAGCAATACATCGATACGTACTTTGAAAAATACCCAGGTGTCAAAGAATATATGGAAAGAATCGTACGCGAAGCAAAAGACCAAGGCTACGTCGAAACGCTGTATCACCGCCGTCGATATTTGCCAGACATCAATTCAAGAAATTACAATATCCGTTCTTTTGCGGAACGAACAGCTATCAATACACCAATCCAAGGAAGTGCTGCTGATATTTTGAAAATCGCGATGATCGAATTGGATAAACGATTGAAAGAAACAGGTCTTCAAGCTACGATGCTGTTACAAGTTCATGATGAACTTGTCTTCGAGGTACCTGAAAAAGAACTTGAATCATTAGATAAATTGGTGAAGGAAGTTATGGAACAAGCTGTTTCTCTCCATGTACCACTGATCACTGACAGCAGTTGGGGAAAAACGTGGTACGAAGCAAAATAAACATTGTTTAAAACAGAGCAATATAATGAAGGTGAAAAGAAAAAATGCCAGAATTACCAGAAGTAGAAACCGTTCGTAAAGGATTGGAACGGTTAGTAGTAGGAAAAACGATTCAGAAAGTGCAAGTCTTGTGGCCCAAGATCATCGAGCAACCAGAGACACCCATCTTTGAGGCTTCTCTTGTTGGCGAAACCATCCAATCCATTGGACGTAGAGGGAAGTTTTTGATTTTTCATCTCGATCATTATGAACTGATCTCACACTTGCGAATGGAAGGAAAATATCAATTCACGAAAGAAAATACACCAATCGATAAACATACGCATGTACTTTTCTTTTTTGAGGACGGGAGCCAACTTCGCTACAACGATGTACGAAAATTTGGTCGTATGACAATCGTCGAAAAAGGAGCAAGTGCAACTTACCGAGGAATCATGAAATTAGGACCTGAGCCATTGCCTGACAGCTTTTTATTAGCAGATTTTGCAGCTGGATTGAAAAAATCGCACAAAGCAATCAAGCCTTTACTGCTAGATCAGCGTCTAGTAACGGGACTAGGTAATATTTATGTAGACGAAGCATTATGGGAAGCGAAGATTCATCCAGAACAACCGGCGAATACATTACATCCAAAAGAGATGGAACAATTACGTCTATCGATCATTGATGTTTTGAATCGTGCAATAGAAGCCGGAGGTACCACGATTCGCAGCTATTTGAATGCATTAGGAGAATCAGGCGGATTCCAAGTCGCACTGCATGTCTATCAGCAAACTGGCAAACCATGTATACGTTGTGGGACACCGATCGTGAAAACAAAAGTGGCACAAAGGGGGACTCACTATTGTCCGAATTGTCAAAGGCTGAAAATCGAAAAGTAGGCTTTGTTTTAGGTTTGACGGGCGGAATAGCTACTGGCAAAAGTACGGCAGCCAAAGTCTTTCAGTCTCATGGATTTCCTTTGATCGATGGCGACGTGATTGCCAGAGAAACTGTTGAGCCTGGAACGCTTGCTCTGAGGAAGGTTGTGTCTGTGTTTGGCCAAGAGATATTGCAGTCTGATGGTCAGCTAGATCGAGGGAAACTTGGGATGATTGTTTTTCCATCAAAGGAGAAACGGCAAAAACTTGATCAGCTATTAGATCCGTTTATCCGAAAAGCGATAAAAGATCAAATCGCCTCTCTAAGTTCCAAGCATCCTTTAGTAATTGTAGATATCCCATTGCTCTACGAAGGTCATTATGACCACTATATGGATGCAGTAGCTGTCGTTTATACCACGCCAGATATTCAACTCAGACGCTTGATGAAACGTAATCAGCTAACACTAGAACAAGCGCAGCAGAGAATTAGCAGTCAACTTCCAATCGAAGAAAAAAAGCAGCGTGCGGATATTTTGTTTGACAACAACGGAACGAAAGAGGAACTTGTGGAACAAATCGAAAATTGGCTTTCAGCTAATCGCTTTCTTTGAGTATCTGTGTCAAGTTTGCTATCCTGAGTATATAGAAAGCGAGGGATAGCGATGGGATCATTTAAAAACCAAAAGGATAAAGTCGTAGGTAACGCAAAAGAAAAAATCGGCGAAATACTCAATAAAGAAAATCTAATCGATGAAGGTCGTACGCAATCAGAAACAGCAGAAGAGAAAGAAAAGCAGTACCAAGCAAGAATCGATGAAATAGAAGACCAGCAGGCAGAAAAAGAAGCGAAACAGCAAGATTTGACTCAAGAACGAAAAACTCCGGCCCCTGATCGTAGTAAGACACCGCTCCCAGAAAGTGAACACATTCCTGATGAACAAAAGATCGAGGAACAACGAATGAAACACTATACAGGAATCGAAGAGAAGTTATAAAACAATAAGAAATAGAGATGTGGCTTGAAGCAGATGATAAGATGTTCATCTGCTTCAAGTTTTTTGTGCTAGTCGACTAAATCAGCTTTTGGGCGAGTCATTTCTCAGCAATCAAGGACATCAGTACTGGAAAATTGAAATTGGATTAGGACAGGGGACATAATTACGCATGAAAATAGAAAAAATTGTTCTTATATCCGTGTTTTTTTGGGTAGGACAGTCGCGTTTGTGATTTGTTTCGTGTTATAATACAACTAGTTGTAAAGAAAGACACATCCTTTATATAAAAATGCGATGCAAGAGGTGAGACAAAATGAGATGTCCCAGATGTCAACATAATAATTCACGAGTAATCGACAGCCGTCAAGCAGATGATGGACGTGCGATCCGTCGCCGTCGCGAATGTGAGAATTGTTCGTTCCGCTTCACTACTTTTGAACGAATTGAAGCTGCTCCGTTATTAGTCATCAAGAAAAACGGGGAACGCGAAGAATTCAATCGCGATAAAATTTTAAGAGGACTCATCCGCTCAGCAGAAAAAAGACCTGTAGCTATGGAGCAAATGGAACAAATCGTCAACCATGTCGAAAACCGCGTACGCAGTCTTGGGGAAAACGAAGTATCAACGAATCTGATTGGTGAATATGTGATGGAGGATTTAGTCGATTTAGATGAAATCGCGTATATCCGTTTTGCCAGTGTTTATCGCCAGTTCAAAGATATGTCTGTTTTCTTAAAAGAGCTGCAAGATATCGTGGATAAAGCAAAAGAAAATAATAAAGAGAATAATAAAGAAAACAATTAAGAAACAAAAAGGAGGCATTTCCTTGGAAAATGCTTGGAAAGAGCTTCAACCAAAAAATATTTACCAAGGAAGAAAAGCAGCTCCGCTGAGAGAAGACAGCAAGAACGCGTTGCTGTATCTTTATCAGCCACTGATCGGCGGAGAAGCCTTGAGTATCTATTTCACTCTGTTATCAGAGATCTCGCAAGAATCTGGCGAAGGTCCTGAAGGGATGCATGCAGATTTACTTAGTAGTCTAGGCTGCGGGATCCCTCAATTTTATGATGCAAGAAAAAAGCTGGAAGGAATCGGCTTACTGGATGTTTATTTTAAAGAAGATAGCGATCTGGGGCCGCGTTTTATTTATGAGTTGTTAGAGCCACTCGTTCCTAAAGCATTTTTCAAAGATTCTGTTCTGGCATTTCTTCTTTTGGAAAAAGTTGGTGAACGACGATTCCAGAAGCTTACCCAGTTGTTTGAACCTAAAAGGCATACAACAGAGGGATATCAAAAAATCACAAAAAAATTTTTAGATGTTTATCGCTTCAATGAAGCAGTATACGCTGCTAATCAAGAAAACATCGAATCACTGAATAAATCTTTTGAAGAATCTGAACCAGTAGCATTACTTGAAACAGATTCGACATTCGATTGGCAATTTTTGAATGATTGGCTGGCAAAAAAACATGTGACTGTTCTTGATGATTCAATCCTCAAACAAGTCGACATGTATCATCAGCTTTATGGATTCGATGAACTAACTCTTGGTGAACTCATCAGTCAATCTTATGATTTTAGCGAACAAAAAGTATCCATGAAGGAGCTGCAAAAAGCTGTTTTGGCAATGCAGAGACGACCAGTGAAGCAAATAAAGGAAACAGTCGCTGTTGCTGAAAACAGCAATGAATCTCCGACGAACGAACATTTGACAAATGCAGCGCTTCAGTTGATAAAAGAAGCACAGAGCATTCCGCCGATGAAATATCTGAAAGCAATCAAGTCAGAAAAAGGCGGATATGTTTCTAAACAAGAAACTTGGTTACTGCAAGACCTTGTTTCTCAATCAGGTCTTTCCAGCAGTGTGATCAATGTTTTGCTGAATTATGTATTGGTGATCAAAAATAATGCTAGCTTAAATGCTAGTTATATGAATACAGTGGCAAATGAATGGGCACAAAAGAAAATCGCCACAGCAGAAGAAGCGATTCAGCATATTCGGCAAATAAGCAATCAAGCAAAACAAGCAAAACAAAAAAAGCAAACAAATTATCCAAATAGCAAGCGAAATGTTCGGCGGGAAAAGCTTCCTGATTGGGTCAACCAGCCAAAAGATGAAAAACAGATCAGTAGTGAGAAAAAAGCAGAGATTGACCGCCGTTTTAAAGAATACCTGGCGAAAAAGGAGGGTGACATCTAATGGAAGACGTAGGCAAAGAATTGAAGAGGATCATCAGCAAACGTAATTATCAAGAAAAATATGCTGAAATGATTGCTGACGTCCTAAATGATACGGATGTTCAAGCTTTTCTAAGTGCACACCAAGAAGAACTGACACAAGCGGATATTGAAAAAAGCTACGCCAAATTGTATGAGTTCGTGCAAGAAAAGCGTAAATATCAAAAAAACGATCCAACGATGATCGCTCCAGGATACGAGCCGAAGTTGACGTTGAATTTTCATTATGTGGATGTCACTTATGTACCAACAGAAGCATTGTTAGCTCGGCAAAGACAAGAAGAAATTAGAAGCCGAGTAAAAGCAATGGATATGCCAAAAGATATTCAATCAGCATCTTTTGAAAACTTTGAGCGTACAGATGGACGAGGATATGCAAGCTTGGAAGCCCTAGATTTCGTAGAGAAATATACTGCAGATCCAAAAGGGTATCATAAAGGTCTTTATTTGGTGGGGAGTTTTGGTATTGGAAAAACATACTTATTAGGAGCAACAGCGAGAGAATTAGCGATTGCTGGATTCACCACGACATTAGTCCACTTTCCAACGTTTGCCGTTGAGATGAAACAGGCAATCGGAAAAGATCAAGTGGCAGAAAAGCTAGATGCAGTGAAGCGTTCCCCCATTTTAATGATTGATGATATCGGTGCAGACGCGATGAGCAGTTGGATACGGGATGAAGTATTTGGCGTCATCCTTCAATATCGGATGCAGGAACAGCTACCGACATTCTTCTCATCAAATTTCACAATGGATGAATTGGAACAGCATTTGTCCGTCACTCAACGTGGAGATGAAGAGCCGCTGAAAGCGAAACGCATAATGGAACGCATACGTTATTTGACAAAAGAAATCGAAATGACTGGTCGCAACCGCCGCAATGGTTGAACAGTTGATAAGTCCAACTGATATTTGACCAAGGAGTAAAAACAGGTCAGCGAATCTTTACATGGACAGAAATGACCGGAGACAATCACCGCAACAAGTAATGCAAAAACTTAAACGGAGGATTTTTTATGAGGGCTATTTTTTCTAGTATATCTGTAGTTGGTCTATTTTTTATTTTAGCAGGATGCGGTAGTGCAGACAGCAACACAGGTTCTCTTGATTCGATTGATGCGGGTCAAACAATAAAAACAAGCAGTACGAAAACGGAGGGACAAAGCATATTTGTAGGAACGATTGAAAGCATCACTCAAGTAGAAGCGGAAGAAGAAACGATTCAGCTGAAACTCGTCGATGTCATGGCAAAAGAAGATCCAGCGAATATGGGGACATCATTCAGCAATGACGGAGTGATTTTGAATGCTACTGCTGAAAAAATAAGCGTGGACATAGATGAACTGAAAATCGGTGACAAAGTCCAATTTACATTAGTTGAGATGCCGATCATGACGATGTCTATCCCACCACAAGTGCCTGGAGATTCGATCATTGACGTTTCGTTGAACAAATAATCAACAACATTTTTTCAAAAATAAGAAAATGTTGTTTTATAGAACAAAAAGGTATATTTTTTAAGGAGATCTGGGAATTTTTTAATTCCAAGTCTCCTTATTTTATATGGAAAATGCTATAATTACCTAGAAGGAGTGAAGCTATGAACCATTTAGATTTATCTCAGCGCTTAGCGGCAGTTGGTGAATTTGTCCCTGAATCTGCTCGTTTAGCAGACATTGGATCAGATCACGCATACTTACCTGTTGCATTGATGCTAAAAGGAAAAATCGAATATGCAGTTGCAGGTGAAGTTGTTCAAGGTCCTTATGAATCAGCACGTAAGCAAGTCCAAAAAGATGGATTGGAAGACCGTATCACTGTACGTCTTGCAAATGGTCTAGATGCGATCCAACCGCAAGATGCTATAACGGCTGTCACAATCGCGGGTATGGGAGGTTCGCTGATCCGAGATATCCTAGAAGCTGGCAAGTTGCATCAACGCCTAAGTGGACAAGAACGTTTGATCCTTCAGCCAAATATCGGAGAGCGTACGTTACGATCTTGGCTGCAAGAAAACCAATACAAAATCCAATCAGAAAAAATACTTGAAGAAAACAAAAAAATATATGAAATCATTGTAGCCGAAAAAGAACAAAAACCAGTTACTTACAATGAAATGGATCTGATGTTCGGACCATTTCTGCTTGAAGAGAAAAGTGAGATCTTCAAATCAAAATGGACAAGAGAGCTTCAACAAAGAAAAGCTATCCGTGAACAGCTCAAACAAGCAGCTAATCAAGAGGCACGTCAAAAACAAATCGAACAGGAAATCCAAATGATTGAGGAGGTTTTAGAGATATGACGATCAGCGGACATACCTTCATCCAAAAGTTTGAGAGCTATTGTCCTCAATGGCTAGCTGAAGAAGGAGACCCAGTCGGACTGCATATTGGAACATTAGATAAACCGATTCAACGGGTAATGATGACATTAGATGTTCGCCCAGAAGTGGTCGAAGAAGCAATCGAGAAAAAAATCGATCTGCTGATTGCGAAACATCCCCCGATCTTTCGCCCTGTCAAACGGCTGACTACTGATCAGCCGCAAGAAAAAATGTATGCAGATCTGTTGAAACATGATATTGCCGTTTATGCGGCACACACGAATATGGATATTATTTGGGACGGACTGAATGACTGGTTTTGCGAACTGCTTGGTATTGAAGTGGAGAGTTATTTAGTGAAGACTCATGAAATCCATTATAAAAAACTGGCGGTTTATGTACCTGTGGATCATGCACAGAAAATGCGTGAAGCATTAGCTGCAGCTGGTGCTGGTACGCAAGGCGATTATACCGGTACAAGTTTTACCTCGATTGGACACGGCCGATTTACTCCGAATATTGGTGCACAACCAGCGATTGGGAAAGTAGGGAAGACAGAACAAGTCCAAGAAGCAAAAGTCGAGGTTATTTTGCCCGAAACAATCGAAAAACAAGTGATTGATGCCATGCAATCAGTTCATCCTTATGAAGAACCTGCTTATGATCTTTTCGCAATTGATGCACCAGTCGAAAAATTTGGGCTAGGCCGAATAGGTGAATTACCGCAAGAAATCCCCTTAGAAATATTTGTGGAACAAGTAAAAAAAGTTTTCCAATTAGAGGGACTGAGAATCGTTCAGCCTCAAAAAACAAAATCATCCATCAAGCGTATTGCGATTTGCGGCGGAAGCGGCGAAAAATTTTATCCGCAAGCAATCGCCCAAAGAGCAGACGTCTATATCACCGGAGACATTTATTATCATACGGCTCATGATATGCAAAGCGCCGGATTGATCGCAATTGATCCCGGACATTATATTGAATCGTTATGCAAGGAACGGTTCATCGAGAAATTTGAGACTTGGAAACAAGAAGAAAATTGGGATATTGACTTTTTCGTTTCTGAAACGAATACAAACCCATTTCAATTTAATTAAAGGAGAGAATACTATGTACGAAAATCTTTTGCCACGTTTTTTACGGTATGTCAAAACAGAAACACGCTCCGATGCAACAAGCAAAACGACCCCCTCGACTCAGACACAAGTTGCTTTTGCACAAGAATTGAAAAAAGAATTGGAAGAGTTAGGTTTATCAGATGTTTTCTATAATGAAGACAATGGATTCGTTATGGGAACATTACCAAGCAATGTCGATCATGAAGTGCGTTCTATTGGATTTATTTCCCACATGGATACAGCAGACTTTAATGCAGTAGGAGTCAATCCACAAATCATTGAAAACTATGATGGAGAGTCTACGATCGTACTAGATGGGGAAGAACGTTACACGTTGAATACAAAAGATTTTCCAAATTTGAAAAATTATGAAGGCCACACATTGATCACTACAGATGGCAGTACTTTACTGGGAGCGGATGACAAATCAGGGATTGCGGAAATCATGACTGCAATGGAGATCTTGATCAATAATCCTTCTATCCCTCATGGTACCATCAAAGTAGCTTTTGGCCCTGATGAAGAAATCGGTGTCGGAGCGGATAAATTCGATGTTGAGCAATTCAATGTGGATTTTGCTTATACAGTCGACGGCGGTCCTTTAGGTGAATTGCAGTATGAAACATTCAGCGCTGCTCAAGCAAATATCACGATCCAAGGGAAAAATGTACATCCAGGGACGGCAAAAGATACGATGATCAATGCTTTACAGCTGGCCATTGATTTTCATAATCAGCTTCCAGCCGATGAAGTTCCAGAAAAAACAGAAGGATACGAAGGTTTCTTCCATTTGATGGCATTGAATGGGAATCCTGAAGAAGCTTCTATGAGTTATATCATTCGCGATCATGATCGCGAAAAATTCGAAGCACGCAAAGCACAAATCACACATATCCAAGAAGAAATGAATCAACGATTTGATCAAGAACGAATCAAAGTAGATATGTATGATCAATATTACAACATGAAAGAAATCATCGAAAAAGATATGAGCATCGTGGAATTAGCGAAACAAGCAATGATCGAGCTTGGGATCTCTCCAGTGATCGAACCAGTTCGCGGAGGAACAGATGGTTCAAAAATCTCTTACATGGGGATTCCGACGCCAAATCTATTTGCCGGAGGAGAAAATATGCACGGTCGATTCGAATTTGTTTCTTTACAAGTAATGGAAAAAGCAACAGATGTGATTGTTAAAATTGCAGAATTGAACACAAAGAGTTAAAATCGAAAAAGAACAGCTTATGACAAGGCGTTCGTCCGATGATGGAATGTCATCTGTCTAAGGCTAAAGGGCAGGACAATGGAATGGATTGTCCCGCCCTCTTTTTTGAAGAGTAAATAGGAGGTAAAGAATGGAAAAGCTGCTAGTTTTTTATAACAAAAGTTCAGGGAAAGATGAGGGTGAGAAATTAGCACGCTGGTTTCAAGATTATGTAAAAGAAAAGCAACCAGAATTATTTGTAGATTTAGCTGAAACTGGCCCGTCGATTGACCATGCGGATTTAGTCAAGAAAGCAGAAGCTATAGGAGCCGATACGCTAGTGATCATAGGAGGGGACGGCACGATCCATCATATCGTTCAAGCGTTCCAGCAAACATTATCTCAGTATCATATCGGATTACTTCCAGGTGGAACAGTCAATAATCTCGCACGTGTTCTTGAAATTCCCTTGAAGAAAGAAGAGGCTGCTGATGTGATTCTAGAAGGAAATGTCCGAAAAATAGACTATGGTCAAGTCAATGATGCAGTCATTATCTCTACACTGACAATCGGTATCTTAGCGGATACAGCAGTTTGGATCAGTCAAGAAGAAAAACAGCGTTATGGCTCGTGGATTTTTATCAAGAAATTCTTTAAGTTATTGCTGAAGAAGAAAAAATATCATTTGGATTTAGAAACAGATGAGGAGCATTGGAAAGGAAAATCCCAGTTATTGACAGTCACGATGTCTAACTCCGTGGGCGGCTTTACAAATTTCGACGACTCAGCGACCCCAGATGATGGAAAATTCCATGTAACGATCGTACCTTCATTAGATATTTTTCGATTTATTTTTTATTTGCCTAGAATCATGAGAGGAAAATTCTATACGATACCTGGCATCACTTATTTCACAGCCAAACGCATGAAAATCAAAGCACAGGAAAGGTCTGTTGGCACTCGGACAGATGGAGACACGACAGATGATCTTCCAGTTGAATTATCTGTTGTATCAAAAGGATTAGCAGTTTATTCACCAAAAAAAGAAGAAAAAGATTAGAAATAGTAGTTAATAGAAAGTTGGAAGAATAATGGATGTATTGTTGCACAATCCTTTGTGGTTTTATCTATTCATTGTAAATTTTTATTTATTTTGTCTGATGGGATATGATAAACATCAGGCTCGAACTGGCGGCTGGCGTGTACCTGAAAATAATTTGATATTTGTCAGTCTGTTAGGCGGTGGTTTGGGAGGATTGATTTCTCGGAAAGTTTTTCATCATAAAACAAGGAAAAAGAAGTTTACCGTAGGATTCACTGCGGGTGTGCTTGTTGATTTGATTCTCATTTATTTTTTCCATTAAGGAGCGGGAGATGTCATCTAAAGGAACGAAAATTAAAATCATTCTGAATCTGCTTTTGCTGATTGCGATTTTTGCTATTATTTATTATTTAATCAATCAATCATTTGCAGATATCTTTGCCGAATTACTGTCTACCAGTGTTGTCGTTTTAGCAGCCATTGTTATATTAGGGACAGTTTACCAAATCGCTGAAGGGCGCTCGATCAAAGAGATTGCTGAACCTTTCGCGCCGAATTTTACAACGAAAGACGGGTTCCTGACCTCTAGCTATATTGCATTTTATCGAATCGTTTCATTTGGTACAGGAACATTGATCTCGGAGATCTATTTTTATAATAAAAAAGGAATGAAACTGTCTCAGGGAGCAGGGGTGACAGCACTCCATATGATCATGTACAAACTTGCAGTGATTACCTATGCGTTAGCTGGCTTGCTCATCCAATTCTCTCTTTTTTATTCTAATGGTCCGTCAATGATCTGGTTTATTATTGCTGGAATTCTTTTGACGATCGTGATTGTTGCCTTTTTATTGGTAATGTCCATCAGTCTGAATGTCCAAATATTTTTTGTCAGCTTATCGAATAAGTTATTTAAGAGTGAGCGTTTGCGAAAATGGGTGGATACATGTAATCAGCAGATCTACTCTTTAAGGGAAACGGTCCAAACCATTATCCAAGACAGGACTGCGCTATTGCGGATCTATCTATGGAATATGTTGAAACTTGTATTTTGGTATGTACTTCCCTATTTGATTCTGATTGAAAACCATCCTAACATAGATTTCCTACTGACCATTTCGTTTATCAGCTTTGCAGTAGTGCTTTCAGGAGTTATTCCTACGCCAGCTGGTATTGGATCCTTTGAATTTGTCTACTTGTTATTGTTTAGACCAGTTGTTGGAACAGTTGACGCAGTTTCTTCGCTTTTGTTGTATCGTTTCAGTTCCTTTATCTTGCCATTTCTCTATGGATTTGTGTATGTGATTACTGAACGGCGAAGAGTGATCAAAGAAGAAATAATAGAAGTAAAAAAAGAGAATAAAGAAAATCAAGGGTAGGTCTTTTATAAGATCTACCCTTTTTTTAATAAAAGAAAAACATTAGGAAGCTGCGTCACTTGAACATGTAAAACACATTTTTTCTTGAGGCAACTCTACCAATGCATTTATTCTAGACTGTCTCTTTTTAAAAGAACCATTAAGATACTTAATAGAACAACAAACAAAGCAGAAAAAAATACTCCCTGATAACCATCAATAGAAAAAGTACCTTTACTAAACAATTGGAATACGATACCAAAAAAAGTGATCATAAAGCTTTGACCTAGATTTCTGCAAAGGGTGATGAAACCAGATACCGTACTGATATTTTTATCTGTAGCTAAAACTTGTGCAGACAAGACACTTGTAGTAACCGTTGTGCCAGTACCAAATCCTGAAAAAGAGGCTAAGATAAGAAGAACGAAATAAGGTGTCATTTGCGGTAGAAATCCTAAAATAAGAAAAACTAAACCATTCACCCCCATACAGAAGGTTAATAAACGTTTCGTTCCAAAATGTTTTCCTAATGGCACAGCAATCATCGATCCAGTAATAAAAAAGACAGAGGAAGGTAAAAGCGCTAAACCACCAAGACTAGGGGATAAAGAAAGTTGCGTCTGAATCCATAACGGAAGATATACTTGAAACCCCATCATTGCTCCATTTATGAGAAAAGTAACGAGGTTGAACAAAAGAAAGTCAGATGATCTCAATGTTTCGACAGGTAAGACTGGTTCCTTTACTTTATTTTCATAGGAAAGCAAAATGAAAGAAACAAGGATGCCAAAAAGGAACACGCCGCCACCAAGTATAAAATGATCTGGTAATATCTGGATGCCAACTAGTAAAAGAAATAAACTTGTAACCAGAAAGAGATATTGTCCCAGTTCTTGATAAGAAAAAGAGACAGACGGACGTTTTTCTTCATCATAGAATAAAAGTAAGATCAGAATCGTTATTAAGCCAACAGGAATGTTTATAAAAAACACCCAGTGCCAACTAAAGTTTTCGACCAATAGCCCTCCTAAAAGAGGAGCAGCTAACGAAGCAATCCCCCATGCTGAATTATTCAATCCCATTATTCTTCCGCGAGATTCATAATCAAATAAATCACCAATCAGAGAGAAAGTAATGGGCATGATTCCTCCCGCACCTATTCCTTGAACCATCCTAAAAAATACAAGAATAAAAAATGATTGGGAAATACCGCAAAGAAAAGTACCTGTCATAAACAAGAGCAATCCAATGATAAAAATCGGTTTCTTTCCATACTGATCCGCCAGACGGCTGAATACAGGTGTTGACAATGCACTGGAGAATAAGTAACTAGAAAACAGTAAGGCAATCGGGATTTCACGACCAAAACTATTAGCAATAGCATTAGCAGCGGTGATGACGATCGTGGATTCGACTGCAGTCATAAATGTAGCAAGATAGATTGCTAGTAAAATCCATCCTTTTTTCGTTTGACTCATCTTTTTTCCTCCTAAAAATCTTTTTAAGCATCCTACAAATTGACAAGTTCAATGATTTGTTTTAGAATATGCTTGCGCACGCAATTATATGCCTTGCGAGAATAGTTTGTCAACTAAAAGGAGGAGAAGAATGGAAAATAAAGGCGAAAGCAATTTGAAGTGGTTAGCCAAATTGACCCGAACTTATCAAAAAGAATTAGACCAAGCACTAGCTCCGCTCAAATTAAATTCAACGAATTATTACTTTCTTGTGAAAATCCATGATTATCACCATTTGAAACAAGAAGAATTAATCAAATTGACCGGATTGGATGGAAGCAATGTCACCAGAACAATACAGAAGTTAACGAAGATGGGGTTAGTGACAAAAGAAAAAAATACACAAGATCGAAGAAGTTTTCTTTTAGAATTAACAGAAAAAGGACAAGAACTTCACGCTCAAGTAGTAGAATCTGTAGAAAATGCTCAGAAGAATTTTCTGTCAAAATTGACAGCTGATGAGCAAGGAACATTTGAGTATCTGTTAGGAAAGTTGGCACAAGAAGAATAGAAGGGTGATCCTCATGGAAAATACATCCAATGTACTAAAGGGACTAGTAGAAATTCCCAATCATTACGAATTAGTCAATGAATTAATAGAACAAAGAAACAAAAAGAAAGTCAACATCATCCGTTATCAAAGTCAAGGAATCTATCTTCATAATGGACCAAGAATCATTGAAGTCATAGAAGGAAAGCATTTAGTCAGTTTTAAGAATCTGACCGAAATACCTGAAGGAAAATTGTTATCAACCGAACGTGCCAAAGCTTTAGCTGAAAAGATATTTCATAAGTTCAATCCAACCTATGCGAAAGGGTTGACATTTATGCGCATAGAGCAACAAAAGCGTAGCTTTATAGATGAAAACAGCGTGGAACAAACATTTCCTGTTCAATGGATCAAATTTGCTCATCGAAATGGAAGCTACAACTGGGTTACATTAGGAGCCAACGGCAAACTCGTTGAGATGGAAATCGACTCAAGATGGGATTATTTTCACGGACGCCGACAAACGGAAATGTGGGACAACGACGATTGGGTATTAGCTCGTGAAGGAAAAGGGCCTCAGCTTCCAAGTCCGAATGCATTAGCCTAACAAGGAGGGACAGAAATGAACACGAATGGACTATACGATGAATTTGATCTAGAGCTTTTAGGAAATCTCAGAAATCGGCTCCAGAGACTAGAAGATACAGACTATATGACTGCCTACTATAAAGGATACAGTGCTAGTGGCATGACACTGGACGAAATAAAAGAAGAAATAGAAGAACTGTCTTACATGATTCGAGAATTAGAAGATCGTATGGAAGAAACGCAGTGGTGAAAAATATAGTTATTAAAAGCAAGTATTTAACGTAAATAATCAATGAAAAAAGAGCCAAGCAGCCAAAATATTATTCTTCTATTGAAAAAAGAATGCTTGCCAAATAACCATAATGGGTAAGATGATTTTACGTTTGCTTGGCTCTTTTTTTGTATACATACAATCAAATTTGTTTTTTTAAGATTTATATAAGACGAGAAAAAAAGTCAAAAAACTATGTGTATATTTTGACCAAAATTGACCAAAGCGATATAATAGTTTTTGTAAAGATCAAAGAAATAATTGATCTTACCTTTAATTAGGAGGTATACCTGTATGAATATTGAGAAAATGACTACGACGCTTCAAGAAGCAATTGCTGAAGCTCAACAGATTGCGGTCACTCGAAAACACCAAGATATCGACATTGCGCATGTATGGAAAATCTTTTTACAACCTAATCATTTTGGCCGAAATTTCTATACGGATGCCGGATTGGATGTCGAATCTTTTGAACATGAAATCGATCGTCTACTGGATGAGTATCCAGTTGTTTCTGGTGGAAACGTCCAATATGGACAAAACCTCAGCCAGAACTTCTTTCGATTATTGAATGAAGCAGACCAAATACGCGAAAGCTTCGGCGACGAGTTTCTTTCAACGGAAGTCGTTATTTTAGCGTTGATGAAATTAAAAAATTATCCGTTAACTGTTTATTTGAATAAAAACGGATTATCTGAAAAAGAATTGCGTAAAAACATCGAAGAGATGAGAGGAGGAGAAAGGGTGACCTCGCAAAACCAAGAAGAACAATACAAAGCATTAGAAAAATACGGCGTTGATTTAGTACAGCAAGTCAAAAGTGGAAAAATGGATCCAATCATCGGTCGTGATGAAGAAATCCGTGATGTCATCCGTATTCTTTCACGAAAAACAAAAAATAATCCTGTTCTGATAGGAGAACCCGGTGTAGGGAAAACGGCGATCGTTGAAGGACTTGCTCAACGTATCGTACGCAAAGATGTTCCTGAAAATTTAAAAGATAAAACGATTTTTTCATTAGATATGGGAGCATTGATCGCTGGAGCAAAATTCCGCGGTGAATTTGAAGAAAGACTAAAAGCAGTCTTGAAAGAAGTCAAAAAAAGTGATGGACGTATCATCTTGTTCATCGATGAAATCCACAATATCGTAGGGGCAGGAAAAACAGAAGGAAGCATGGATGCCGGAAATCTGTTGAAACCAATGCTTGCTCGCGGTGAATTACATTTGATCGGTGCCACAACTTTAGATGAGTACCGTCAATATATGGAAAAAGACAAAGCGTTGGAACGTCGCTTTCAAAAGGTATTAGTCAAAGAGCCAACGGTGGAAGATACGATCAGTATTCTGCGTGGATTAAAAGAACGTTTTGAGATCCACCATGGTGTTAACATCCATGACAACGCATTAGTAGCAGCAGCTACTTTATCTGACCGTTATATTACTGATCGGTTCTTACCGGACAAAGCAATCGATTTGATCGATGAAGCCAGTGCAACGATTCGGGTAGAAATGAACTCTATGCCAACGGAATTAGATCAAGTGACCAGACGTTTGATGCAGTTGGAAATCGAAGAAGCTGCACTGAAAAAAGAATCAGATGATGCAAGTAAAAAACGACTGAAAAATTTGCAAGAAGAATTAGCTGAACTTCGTGAAGAAGCAAATGCAATGAAGATGCAGTGGGAAACAGAAAAAGAAGAGGTCAATTCTGTTTCAGCAAAACGTGCTGAAATCGATAAAGCAAAACACGAATTAGAAGATGCAGAAAATAACTATGATTTGGAACGCGCTGCTGTATTGCGTCATGGTACGATACCTCAATTAGAAAAAGAATTGAAGGAATTAGAAGCCAAAGCAAAAGACAGCGAGATTAAGATGGTTCAAGAGTCCGTTACCGAAAATGAGATTGCTCAAGTCGTTGGCAGATTAACGGGTATCCCCGTAACGAAACTTGTAGAAGGCGAACGAGAAAAACTGATTAAATTGAATGAAACACTTCATAAACGAGTGATTGGTCAAGATGAAGCAGTTGATGCGGTCAGTGACGCGGTGATTCGTTCACGTGCTGGATTGCAAGACCCAAATCGTCCTCTAGGTTCTTTCCTTTTCCTAGGACCAACTGGTGTCGGAAAAACCGAATTAGCGAAAGCTTTAGCTGAGAACTTGTTTGACTCAGAAGATCATATGGTACGGATCGATATGAGTGAATATATGGAAAAACATGCTGTGTCTCGTCTAGTCGGAGCTCCTCCAGGCTATGTAGGTTACGAAGAAGGCGGTCAATTAACGGAAGCTGTCAGACGAAATCCTTATACAATCGTCTTGTTGGATGAAATCGAAAAAGCGCATCCCGATGTCTTCAATATCTTGTTACAAGTCCTAGATGACGGACGCCTAACTGATTCAAAAGGGCGAGTCGTTGATTTCAAAAATACGGTTCTGATCATGACTAGCAATATCGGTTCACAGTTACTGTTGGAAGGTGTGACTGCTGATGGAACGATTCCAGAAGCAGTGGCTGAACAAGTCAACACGCTATTACGCGGAAACTTCAAACCAGAATTCTTGAACCGAATCGACGACACGATTTTATTTACACCATTGAGCCTAGACAACGTGAAAGGAATCGTTGACAAAATGGTGGCGCAATTGGCACAACGTCTGGAACATCAAGAAATCCTGTTGACGATCAGTGATGAAGCCAAAACGTGGATTGCTGAAAATGCTTATGAACCAGCATATGGTGCAAGACCATTGAAACGATTTATCACTAAGGAAGTAGAAACACCACTAGCTAAAGAAATCGTTGCAGGACATGTTATGCCTAAATCAAAAGTAACGATTACTTTACTTGATGGACAACTTCATTTCAAAACAGAAGAGCTAGAAGAAATCGTCTAATCTTCCATTGAGACTATAAAAGAAAAAAGGGGTCTGACACAACTAGTGTCAGACCTCCTTTTTTTCAAATAAACAGTGTTCCAGAAGTAGCTTCTTCGAAAAATAAGCCGAAATTTCTTGAAGCTGCCCGCTTCTGTCACAATCTCTTTTATTAGGTATTTTTCACTTTTTCTAATTTATAACTTTCAAAGTAACGCTCATCTTTTTTACTTTGAGACCATGCAAACAATCCCATCAAGGCAGCACCTATCGTATTTGTCAGCAAGTCGCCCATCGTATCCATCAATGCTGCTCGTCCGACAAACAGTGTGCCATCAGAAGCAGCAAAACGTTGAAGATTCATACCTAAGAATTGGTCGCATAAGAATTCCCAGAACTCCCAAAACACGCCGCAAAGTCCAGCAAACGCAAAGCCGAATAAGAGGAACAACCAAGGACTGGTTTTTGATATCTCCGCATCTTTCATCAAGTAACCAATCAATCCATAGCCAAGAGCTGTCAGGACCATCGGACTCACCGCATGTAAGATTTTGTCCCAAAAAGAGATGATACTGATCAAATGCATTCCTGTACCTAAAAAGACAGAGATGAATAAGAAAAACCAGTAAAACAAAACGATTGCTGCTGGAATTTTAAGTTTGAAAACTGTCAAAATGACTTGTGGCATGAAAATCAATGCAATCCCTAATAAAGATTCCACGATAAATGTGATTCCTTGAGAAGTCGAATACTTTTGGGTGATAAATTCATAAAAATTATAGCAGACAACGAATACACCAAAAGCAAGTAAAGCTATTTGAACCTTTTTGATTTCTTTAATCACTAAAAGTCCCTCCATCTAAAAATCTTTTTACTTCTGAAAGCAACTCAGTCTCTGAAGAAACCACTTTTCCGTTCAATTTGATCAGTCCTACTGTATATAAGTTCAGATAGTGAAATTGATTCTCAGCTGTTTCTTGTAGCGCAGCGATTTTTTTCGGGTGGGTTCCGCCTTGCTGTCGAGTATCAGTATACAAGCCAATCACTGGGATACCTTTTGCATAAGCCACACCGATTTCCGATGCTACGCCAGCATCAATCGTCAATCCATCTAATAAAGCAATCATCAAATCGCTTTCCAACACTTTTTCTGTATCGGCAAGAGCAATCATCCGACTGTCTGCATAAGCAGTTTTGTCATTGATTGCTTCATTTTCTTGAGGAAGATAAATTGAAAGTTCAGGAGAGAGCGCTCTGACTTCTTTAACTATCTGCTCGTTATATAACAAATCACTTTTAGCAAACATTGGTGCGGCAAAATAAATTTTCATCTAAACATCATCCTTTTTATTAAAAATAATCGCTAAAGTAAGCTTCCATGTTTGGAATGATACGCTCTAGTGACTTCAGTGTTTCTTCATCTGTTTCTAACCGTTCGATTCTTGCCAAATAAGAAGCACGTCGATAATTCATCATCAAGCAAGTCAATGTTTGGATATTCAATCGAACAGGGTTTCCTATAGGTTCATTCAAGACACGGACTTTTCCTTGTTCATCCCATGTTAAAGCAAAGACGCCATTATTCCAAGGAGCGACAGGATCTTCAATGATGAAATGAAAAGCATCAGCTGTTCCAACAAACGGAAACCGTTGAAGGAATTCTTTTACATCAACGATCCGAGCCATAAAATATGGTTCGATCTGCTCTTTGATCTGACTGTCTTCAATCAAAAAAGCTAAGGGCTCATTTTTGTAAATATCTCCATGTACCCAGTAAATCATGGAAAAATGAGCGGAAATAAAGTTCCATAAGCCATTTCGAGCTTCTTGATCAAGATAGAACATTTCTTTTACGTGAAATATTTCTTCAGCTACCCAGTAGAATAGAACACCTCTTGGTTCATGATTGCTATCGTAGTAGACAGCGGCTGTGCGCTCATCTTCATTTTCGAAACGCCAATATTCTTCCCAATGAAAATCACTGCGGAATAAAGCACCATGGTTTCGTTGGGCAAATTTGTCATAAACGGCAAATACGTCTGGATGATCAACTGATAATCGCTCAACCATACCACTTACTGGGACTTGTTTAGGTAGCTGTGTATCTCTGATTTTAAAGGAAAGTTTATCAGACATGATCTCCCATCCTTTGCGCCGATAATAGGGGATACTGTAAGGATACAAATAAGAGATCCATTGCTTGTTCTTGCGCATATTATCCAATGCAACGATGATTAGATCTTGCATCAATCCATGGTTCGCATATTCTGGATAAGTTCCAACTCCAGTCACGCCCCCCATTTTATAACGTGCACCGTGAATATTGACTTCACAAGGATAGATAGCGATTTGAGAGATCAGTTTGTTTTCATGGAACCACCCGAACACTTTCGATACTTCTAAAATCGGTCTTTTGGAACGGATAAAAGCTCGTTTGTTTTCAAACCCGCTTTCCTCGATATCTGCTTCAGTCACTTGGAACACATAGGAAAGTAATTCGTTGAACTGATCGATATGTTCTTGAGTGACTGGTTTTAATTCAAGATTTTCTCTAAAATCTTTTTGATCCATTTTTTCATCTCCATTTATTAGCTTGATAACAGTATAGCAAAATTCTACCAAAAAAACTTCTAAAGCTGACTAATTAAAAAGTCTTTAAATTACTGCTTTTCGTTGGTATAATGGAAAGTGCTGATTATATGAAAAGAGGAGACGCTATGGATATAAAGAAAATGAAAGAACGCCAAGAGCAGATTCGTAATTTTTCGATCATTGCTCATATCGACCATGGAAAATCTACATTGGCCGATCGTATTTTAGAAATGACGCACACTGTGACGTCTCGCGAAATGCAAGATCAGCTGTTAGACTCGATGGATTTGGAACGTGAACGTGGAATCACGATTAAATTAAATGCTGTAGAACTCAATTACACAGCGAAAAACGGAGAAACATATATCTTTCACTTGATTGACACTCCAGGGCACGTCGACTTCACCTATGAAGTCTCTCGAAGCCTTGCTGCCTGTGAAGGCGCCGTTTTAGTGGTCGATGCAGCCCAAGGAATCGAAGCCCAAACATTGGCCAATGTTTATTTAGCGTTAGACAATGATTTGGAGATCCTGCCAGTCATCAATAAAATCGACCTGCCTGCAGCAGATCCCGAACGTGTCCGTCAAGAAATCGAAGACGTAATCGGAATCGATGCTAGTGAAGCTGTATTAGCCAGTGCCAAATCAGGGATTGGGATCGAAGATATTCTCGAGCAGATCGTGGAATATGTTCCAGCACCAAGTGGAGACTTAGACGCACCGCTAAAAGCTTTGATCTTTGATTCTATTTATGATAGTTACCGCGGTGTTGTTCTAAATGTCCGGATCACGGACGGTATGGTCAAACCAGGAGATAAAATCAAACTGATGAGTAATGGCAAAACATTTGATGTTACAGAGGTTGGGGTCTTCTCGCCAAAAGCAGTTGCTAGAGACTTTTTGATGGTCGGTGATGTCGGTTATATCACAGCAAGTATCAAAACTGTCCAAGATACTCGAGTAGGGGATACAGTAACGTTAGCAAACAATCCTGCCGCTGAAGCTTTACCAGGTTACCGAAAAATGAATCCGATGGTTTATTGTGGTCTTTATCCAATTGATACTTCTCGTTACAACGATTTGCGGGAAGCTTTAGAAAAACTGCAATTGAATGATGCTGCTTTGCAATTCGAACCAGAAACCTCTCAAGCATTAGGATTTGGGTTCCGCTGCGGATTCTTAGGACTTCTTCATATGGATGTCGTCCAAGAACGTTTGGAACGGGAATTCAATCTAGAATTGATCACGACTGCACCATCCGTTATTTACCATGTTAATAAAACAGATGGTACGACTGCTACAGTTGATAACCCGGCAGATTTTCCTGAACCTGTAACGATCCAAGATGTAGAAGAACCATTTGTCAAAGCACAGATTATGGTGCCCAATGATTTTGTCGGTGCAGTCATGGAACTTTCTCAACGAAAACGTGGAGAATTCATTACGATGGATTATTTAGACGATTACCGAGTAAATGTCGTCTATAATATTCCGCTTTCTGAAATCGTCTTTGACTTTTTCGACAAATTGAAATCAAGCACAAAAGGCTATGCCTCATTGGATTATGAAATGTCTGGTTATCAAAAAAGCAAGTTAGTGAAGATGGACATCTTGCTGAATGGAGAAAAAGTCGATGCATTAAGCTTTATCGTTCACCGAGACTTTGCCTATGAACGTGGAAAAGCAATCGTTGAAAAACTGAAAAAACTAATCCCACGCCAACAATTTGAGGTGCCAATCCAAGCAGCTATTGGACAAAAAATCGTTGCCCGTTCAGACATCAAGGCCTTGCGTAAAAACGTCTTGGCTAAATGTTATGGTGGAGATGTTTCTCGTAAACGTAAACTCTTAGAGAAACAAAAAGAAGGGAAGAAGCGGATGAAACAAATCGGCTCCGTCGAAGTTCCGCAAGAAGCCTTCATGGCCGTTCTGAAAATGGATGAGGAAGAAAGTAAGAAGTAGCAAGGATTTTTGGAGTTTCTTAGCTTTTAAAATCTGTGAAATTCAAAAATATTTGCCCTATGTTCGCCCAAGTTTTTACTTGGGCGAATTTTTTGCATTTTAAATCAAAGATCTTTTCAAACGTTGGGCGAAAATATCAACAGCTTCATTTTTTGGTTACATGTGTGTAAGTATCCATAGTAGCAACTAATCTAGAATGACCAAGTCGAGCCTGGATTTCTTTTGGGTTTGCCACCGTATTGTCACCGGTGGTTTTTTTGTTGGTAAAATTCAAGAATTTTTTCTTAAATTCTCCATGATATCTACCGTTTCAATTCTCACCTTATTTGTAATATGAGAATAGGTGTCCATCTAATCATGTCTTGGATGCCCTGGAATCAGTGGATTAGTCGGAAACAACTTTGGATTAGTCAAAAGAATCCATGTATAAACTGAGTGATGTCGTTTAAGTTAGCGCAAAATTCCTAGCTGTTTTAAAAAATAGTCTGGCTATAATCTCTCAAAAAGTGTATTTATTCAAGCAACTTTTAAAAAAAATAGACTAGAAACAAAAAAAGCCAGCCGTAAGAGCTGGAAAACCTAATTTTTTGTATTCAGATAAATTAGTATGCAAATAAAAAATACTATCGAAACTACTAACCCAACTAAATAATTGGATAAAAAAAGGGGATCAGCATCTGAATCATCCCAAATCTGAATCATGAAATAGATAAATGGGAGGGATGAGACGATCAGTAAACAATCTTTTTACGCCATATTTTTAAACAGTGTAGAACAATAATTTTATATGCACAAGTAACCCAGAATAAAATTTTACTAATAAATAACAAAGTTATATCCCCTTTATTTTTTCTCTTTCGCAATATATTTATCTTATCATTATTTATTGATCATGAGAAATAAATGAGATTGAAGGGGGAAGTCGGTAATAAAAGACTTATACAAAAATGAAGGGTTGCTTAGATACGTAGATTACTACAGTATAATAAGAACGATTTCAAGCTATATGATCATTGATACATAAGTTCAGAAAATCGACTTAAAATGTTATTGATTGATGAGAATTGGAAAAACAGCAATGAATAAATCGAGTAAACAAGAATCGAACGTACTGAAGGCAACATTTGAAAAAGAATACGGAGTTTCTACAGAAGAAGTATATAAAGCGGCAAGTCAGGGTGTTGCTATTGCAAGTGAAGCTATTCGTAAGCTTGGATTTCTGTATAAGATGATGCTCGTCAATGGGAGGGAACGGAATGAAAATAAAAGACGGATGTTACGTTAGTAACCATGGTATAGACGGTTTAATACTAGATATTCCGATAAAGTACCCTAATTAATTCGCATTGAAAGAATGATGAAATGAGATAGACAGCAACGGAAATAGTAAGAACAAGGGTGTGAATTTCAACTCTTCCTAATTATTCTTACTATTTTTCAACCGTTGCTGTCTATTAATTTATAAACATCGAAGTTACGTTTATTTGAAGTACATCAATTACTTATTGTCAAAGATAGATATAATACGCATCAGCTTCCGAAGTAGCAGAATTTACCTTATGGAGTCCTTCTAATTTGATGTGGAGTTCTTTGGCAACTTCTTGAATATATTTGTTAAATATACTATTTTCTAATTTTAAATAATTAGCAATCTCTATAGAAATAATTTTTTTACGTTCTTTTCCTATGAACTGAATATTAAACTGTCTTATTACACTGTTTCTATCACTTTCATTAGGAAAGCTACTTATCATCGATACATATTCTTTTATAGACATAAGAGTACTTTTTATCATTTGAAATTCATCCATAATTTCACCTTCTCTAATTATTTTAATTTTAATTTAATTATACATGATGCTTTTGTTTCTATCCATTTTTTTGCTGAAGAGAAAATAGGGCAAGGAAAGTTTAGCGACTATCGCTAGGCGAAAAGATAAACAGCTTCTTTTTTATTTTTTAGTTACATAGACATTCAGAAAAAAAGACAATCAACTAGTGATCGTCTTTTAGAAGGTTACCAATTCATTTTATAATATTGCTAGAAAATAAGATAAGAGCAAGACCTAAAATATTTACAAAAAAATGGAAATCTAAAAAAATAGCATTAAGAATAACAAGTATCATTCCGATGTATAAAAATATATTAGTGTTAAGTTTGTTGATAGGTGTCATGTTTCTACCTCCAATCACTTTTAGAAAAGAGTATCTCTTATTCATTTTGTAGTCAATACCTTAATAAAAATGTTGGCAGAAATAAGAAGAATCAAGATGAAACAGATAGATGTCTATTAATAGTACTAGTATAAAGACAAAAACAACAAGTGAAAAAATTTGTAGTTATAAAAGTATAACAATTAATCATTCTTATAAAGATAACGTAAAACAACGATGAAAAGAATAAGTGATAAAAACAACCCAACTACGTAAAAAAATAATGCTGAAAGCGATTGATAAAATGTATATTTCACTATTTTTATGATAAAAATTGCTGTAGGAAGAAAAGAAAGCATTAATATAACTGTTTTTCTAGAACGTTTAGTGAAGTAAAAGAAAGAGCTGATACCAATACAGACTGGAATCCAAAATAAAAGCATGCTAAATGTGACCACCGTATCATCTCCCATATCGTCTTATGTCAATTAGGATAATAGCACTTTATCAACTAATAACCAAATATTAAGGATAATGGTTCCGAATGGACGACAAACATCCCAGAATGAAAAAGTCAGAAAACCAGAACTAACTGCAATAAAAGCAAAGTTTAAAAAATACGGTGTTCCTACAGAAGTAGCGTATAAAGTTGCGAGCAATTGTATTGCCGCTATAATTCTTTTGCCATCATTCGGGTTGAAAACTCAAGTAGTTAACGAAGAACCAACAGAAAGTAGATAGATATGAGATTATTAATCAGAGTTCTCGCTCGTTCATTAACCAATTGTTGTGATTTTCCTGAAATTTTACATCTTTAAACCTTATATCGAGTGATTATCCTTGTGTTAGTATTATATCCGTGTTACAGTAAATAAGTAATCTAATTTGAAACGTAATCTGAGCGATATATTCACACTATAAAAACTCCTTTTACAAAGTAATATTAATTGCAACAAAACACGTATTATATACGTATCAGGAGGAAATATATATGAATAACGGTACAGTAAAATGGTTTAACTCAGATAAAGGTTTTGGTTTCATCACTGGTGAAGATGGAAATGACGTATTCGCTCATTTTTCAGCGATCCAAGGAGAAGGCTTTAAGTCTTTAGATGAAGGCCAAGCAGTTACTTATGATATTGAAGAAGGTCAACGTGGTCTTCAAGCAGTAAATATCGTAAAATAATGTTGAACGTTAACCGCCTCATATGAGGTGGTTTTTTTGTTTATGTTGGTAGAAAAAATCCTTCACTGTAGTATTAGGTGAGGGATTTTTTTCGTTCATTGATTAAGTTTAACACTATTGTTTGCTTTAGTTTGTTTATTTTCTGTTACTCAGTTTTTACTTGCTTTGATAGTTTTTTCTGAAACCGTCAAATCATAAAGAAGATACTTTTCTGAGCAAAGGAATTTACATATTTTACCAAATATGGTTTAATGGTTTAAACATATAAACCAAAGAGGTGAGCTACAATGATTAGACATGACCGTTTAAAAGCAGAACTAGAATCATTGAGTGGTTTTTTAGCAGCGTTAGGTGACACAAAAAGACAATTGATCTTGATTAGACTATTAAATGAAAAAAGCTGTCATGGTTTGCAAGTAGGAGAACTAACTGACGATACAGGTTTATCAAGACCAGCAGTATCGCACCACTTGAAAATTTTAAAAGACGCCGATTTATTAGAGGTCAGAGAAGAAGGAACTAAAAATTTTTACTATCTAAAATACGAAAATAAAAATATATACAAATTAAGAGATTTTTTGAATGACGTAATAACTGAAATAGAGGAGCTAAAAGACAGTGAAGAAAATTCTGATCGTTGAAACAAACGTCAATCAATATAAAGGAACAAATAAAGCTACTGGGCTTTGGCTAGGAGAAACAGTAGAATTTTTAGCAGAAATCTATAAATATCAGTTTGAAGCTGATTTTGTTAGTCCGTTAGGTGGCTATGTGCCGATTGATCCTAGAAGTATGAAAAATCTAGATCCTGATGTTATGGACATTTATTCTAATGAAATATTTATTGAAAAAGGTTTGAGGAATACGTTGTCTCCTGCAAACGTAAAGAGTGAAGATTATATTGCTATTTACTTTACCGGAGGACATGGTGTGATGTGGGATTTTCCAGAAAATAACGCATTACAAAAAATAGCGAGTGATATTTATGAATCAAATGGCTATGTATTATCTGTGTGCCACGGTATAGCAGGTTTATTGAATATCAGACTTGCTAATAATGACTATTTAATAGCAAATAAAAAATTGACTGGTTTTACTAAAACGGAGGAACGATTAGCGATGAAAAGTAAAGTAGTTCCTTTTGATAATGAAGAGATGACTGTAAGGAGAAAAGGACATTTTATCAAAAAGCGTTTCTTTAAGAGTCATGTGGTAAAGGATGGACATCTGATTACTGGACAAAACCCGTATTCAACAAGAGAACTAGCACGAACATTCATCAAGGAGGTTATCTAAATGCAAACAGTTATTGGCAGTAATGGCCAAATTGGATACGAATTAGCAAAAGAACTCAATCAAACGTACGGGAAACAGCTGCGCTTAGTTAGTCGAAATCCGAAATCAATCAACGATACAGACGAACTAATCTCAGCGGATATTTTAGATCGTGAGGCAACTATTCGTGCTGTAGCAGGAAGTGAGATTGTTTATTTTGCTGCAGGATTACCGATGGACTCCGAACAGTGGAAAACAAAATTTGAAATCATGTTAGAAAATGTCATACAGGCTTGCAAAGAAACAAAGGCGAAATTAGTTTTTTTCGATAACACTTATATGTACGAAAAAAATGACACGGAACAATTTGAGGATAGCAAATTTATTTATGATGGTATCAAATCCACTGTTCGAGCTAAAATGGCAGATCGGCTAGTGACTGAAATGGAGAATCCTGACATCGATGTGATGATTTGTCGCGCTCCTGAATTTTATGGACCTAATAAGACGCAAAGTATTACAAACAGTTTATTGTTTAACCGAGTGAAAGACGATAAGACTGCTTTGGTACCAATTTCTGATCAAACTTTAAGGACCTTGATTTGGACACCTGATGCTAGTAAAGCCATGGCACTTTTAGCAAATCATCCTGACACTTATAACCAAACTTGGCATCTACCTTGTGATGTAAGTCGAACATATGAAGAGATGATAAAGTTGATGGAAGAAAAGTTGTGCAAACCGGTAAAATATAAAGTGATCAAACAATGGATGTTTGATCTTGGTTCTATATTCAATAAAAATATGCAAGAGCTAAAAGAGTTACTACCTAGATATCATTATGATAACAAGTTTAATTCTGATAAATTTAAAAAGAAATTTCCAGATTTTGAAATAACAACATTCTCCAATGCATTAGACGAATTATTCAAATTAGAAAAGTAATGCTACTCGAGAGAAAAAGCGATAGTTGCCATCCACTAAATATGGAAAGTCAACTATCGCTTTTTCGTTTTATCTCATTACTAGAATAACAGTTGCCAAGTAAAGCCAAACTTGTCAGTCACCCAGCAAACTTCCGTATACTTCTCGTAATTTTTTTCATGCATCATTACGGTTCCGCTATCTTTTAATGTATGAAATGCCTGATCAAATTCTTCCTGATTATCTACTTCAATCAAAATGGTAGATGCCCAGGTGGAGACAGGTGCAGGGAAATCTTTTGACATATCCAAAAATCCAATTACTTGATTGCCTAATTTAAGTTCGCCTTCAAGGATAAGATTCGATTCCTCTTTATTGGCATCTCCATACCGATTCAACTTGGTGATTTGGGAGTTAGGAAAAGCTTTGTGATACCAATTGATTGCTTCTTCTGCTTGACCATTATATGTCAAAAACGGTAATAGTTGCTTCATCTTTTTCCCTCCTGATTCCTTTTTTGAGATCGATTGCAAAGCGATTGTAACATGGAATGGGTAAAAAAGACTAAAGATAGGAACTAAATCGAAATGGTCATTCATCAGTCTAGTATTTATATAAAAAGGCAGACAGCAAATATAATAGGGCAATATGTGCCGGATAAAAGATATAAAAGAAATATTTCATTCCTTTTCCTTTTTGTCCGTTATATAGCAAGATTGGGATGATTGAAAAGATCATTATCCACTGGGTCGTACCTAGAAAGAAGAATATTCCAGCAACAATCGAAATGATGACACATTGAATGTTACGGTGATTTCTTGCTAAATAAAGCAAAGGAATCAAAAGAACCATAAAATTATTTTCTGCTAAAAGCAGTGCAGGTAAAAATGATGTAATCAGCATAAAAACAACTTTGTTTTGAAGGATAACAGGACTAGAAAATAACAACGGGATAAATAATGAGAGCAAGATTGGTAAAATGAATAAGAAAATACTTGTAACAATCTTTTTCCAACTTCCTGTATTTTTTCCCTCAGTGAAAAGATCGATTGCATACATCATGACCGTACCAATAAACAGATCTCTGAAAATGTTATTCATCAATACCACTTCATCATAATGAACGATATTACCTAAAAAATAAGTAAAGAAGGCCATAAGTACCATTGAGAGATAAAGCCGCTGCATATATTTCTTTTTATCATGTGTATGTGAGAAGCCTACAACGCTTATAAAAAAGAACAAAGTAGCAACTGGTCTACCAAACCAATCCAGCCAGTCGGGGGCACCAAACGGATAAAACATTTGATGAATGTGATCGACAAACATCAATGTAATCCCTAAAATTTTCAAGTCAAAGGTAGAAAGTCCTCTTTTCGAACGAACAGTATTCAAATTTTTCCCTCCTAATGATTAAATAAATGAAACAAGTGACAATCACATTATTAATGAATTGAAGTAAGAAATACAATCGAAAAGTCGAACATTTTTGTCATGTGAATCACTGCAAAAATCAAAACAAAGTAGAAATTATCTTTGGAATATCAGAGAATGAGGGGGGAAATAGTATGTAACTATAATTAAATGATGTAAACTTATAATCTGCAAATAATTTCTATGCCAATGTATCATGAACCTAAAAGTAATCCAATTTGTCTAAACGTTTATCTATAATAAAAATGTGCGAAATACCGCACTTTTTTATCTTTTTATTTAGTTTTAATGCAAAAAATCAAGTTACAAGATAAATTAGGTGGGATTTTGTTACTATGAATAACATAATAGGATAGAAAAGTGGATTGATTTGAGATCTTTTTATACTTCAAAAAAGATAGCCCCCAACTACCAAAATCATATTTCGGTAGTTGGGAAAAACGTGTTTATACATTATTTTTTATTCAAAAAAAATAGCACAATGGCAAAGATCATAAGCGAGAGCATAAGCCCCAAGGAATGACTAAAAAGAAAAGCAGAATCACATGCCATGTCATCCCAAATTTCTTCCAGAAAATAAATAAGCGGAAAAAAGGGAAGAAATAGCAAAACATCGATCCAACACCATTTTTTTCTCCTTTTGAAATAACATAAAACAATAAACATGAATGTGCAGGGAAGTAAAAACAAAGCTTTACTCATAACTAACAAAATACCAGCTCCTTTTATTTTTTTCTCCCCCACATTCAAAGAGTAACAATGGTATGTACTTAATAATAGAAAAATGGATTAACTTGTATGAATATCAAATGAAAAGATCTATACCAAAATAAAAAACTTCCAGCCAAAATTGGCTGGAAGCTTATTTTTTTCTGAAATATCCTAACACACAAATGAAAAAGATGGCCGAAGCTAATAAACCGATTTCGTAGTAAAACAATGAAATACCAGAGTCATAATAATAAAATCCTCTGATTTTATGGATAAAATAAATCATTGGACAAGCAGATAAAAGTAAGTATTTGTTCGGTTTTTTGAATAAGTAAAAGAAAATACTGGTCATTATGATGAATGGTATCCAAAATAAAAGTTTACTTAAGACAATCAAATGATCAACTCCCATATTTTTTACCAAGAGAGATCATACCATCTTTATCGCCAAAACAAAATATTTTTTTGTACCGTTTGAAATTTTAATTAGGATTATTGAATTAGTTCTGAATACTATAAAATTCAATTAGAAATCACCTTGTTCTTATCAAAAATATAAAAATCGCCTCTCATTCATGGAGAGGCGAAAGTTCCTAGTTTAACTCGATTTTTTTCGTTTCTTTTGGATGGTGCGCCGTTTTAGGTAATGCTAATTTCAGTACACCATTTTTAAAGGATCCGGTGATTTTTTCTTCATCAACATCAGGAAGATAGAATGAACGTTTGTAAGAGACCGAATGTCTTTCTTTCCGTACATAGTTGCCATTTTCTTTATCTTCCGTATGGGACTCATGGTTGGCGGAGATCGTCAAAGTGTTGTTTGAATATTCAACTGTCGTGTCTTCTTTGTCACAGCCAGGCATATCAGCTGTTAGTTTGTATTCTTTTTCGTTTTCAACTAAATCTACTTTTGGATAACTTGAAACACCTAAAAAATCATTGAACGCTGGACTAAACACATCATTGAAATCAGGGAACATGTCGCGAATGCTAGGTACATTTGCCATTGTTGATCATCCTTTCAATAGAGTATTTTTTATTTATCCCTATTTATGTAATAACTCTATTTTGAAAAAAATTCAAGTATAACGGTTGTCTTTGTGAATGTTTCATCTAGTGAATTACAAAGGTTATCTTTCTAATTTGAGAAAGGGTTTGCTAGAATAATAGTAAGAAAATAATTTGGAGAGGAGAAAATATGGCAAAAACCACAAATCCCTATTGGCGAGAAGAAAGCAGAATCTATCATTTAGAATTAGAAATCGCTAGGACAAACAATCCACAAAAGAAACGTGAACTCGGCTATCTTTTAGAAAAAGAAAAAACAGCTTTGCAGCAACGAAAATGGCGAGATCGAGAAGCGCGAAATTACCAAATAAAAACGATACGTAAAACCCGTAGAAGAAAAATCGTCTATTACACATGTTGTATAACAGGAATCATCATCGTGTCATTTTTTATAATAAGCAAATTCTTTTACCCAAATGTAGAAAAATTGGATTTAGAAAACCATCCGGCGACTAATTTTATTACACAACTGACAAAAAGCGAAGTGGATACCACAAATTTAACAAGAGAGCAAGTAGAGAAGTGGGCATACTATCATTTGAAGTTAGAAGATCCAACTATTGTAAGCGCTAACCATTATTGGTTTGACGTTCGTATCAATCAAGTTAGAGAAGTAGAAGTAGATATTTTTATGGAAGAAGTAGCTGTAGCAAACTATGTAGTTGACGCAAATGGTCACTTATATCGTATGACTGCATCTGACAAAAAAATGGTGGCGAATAAATGGGACGTACCAGAGAATTTTGAAATAGAAAACGCGAACGATTGAGATACTCGTTCGCGTTTTTTCAAAATAAAATAGCGTTAAAACACACAATGAACAGACAGAAATGTGAAACTTTCTATATCATCAAAACGGTGTGCCGTACGCATCAGTAATCGAGATCACTCCATCTGGGGACACTCGATAGAAACCGACACTTCCTGATCCTCCTTGGGCACGAGTCTGCTTGCTAGAAGTCGTGAACAAATAATCTTGATCGATTTTTTGATAAAAGCTAGTAACGATATCTTCACTTTGTAATTCGGAACGATGAGCAATAAGAAATAGAAGTGCTTCATCAGAGTTTTCCAATGGAAGAGAAGGTTCAGTTCTTTCCTGCATTTCAGATGTTGAAGAAATGGGAGACGACTGAATGCTTGATTGGCTATATTGCGAATCTATATTACTAGTAGAAGTATTAGTAATGGAAGCAGTAGAAGTACTTTTAGTCGAACCGACTTCAGTTGTTGAATTGGTTAGTGAAGATTCATTGAGAGAATTCTTTGTAGCATTTCCACAGGCTGAAAAAAGTAGTGCAACCCCCAACAATCCTATGTAAATCCCTTTATTCATGATGGTACCTCCTAAAATAGATTATCTTAATTCAGTATACCACTTCCCATGTGGAATCAGATGACTTCAAATGAAAAAACCTTCCCACTAATGGGAAGGTTCATGAAGATAATAGCTTTTTTAATAATTATAGCTTTCTAATATCTTTCATCAACTTTTCTAGTAATCATAGGGAAAAATTTCAAGCAGTAGATCGCACAAATACCTACGATGATATAAATGATTTTCGCAAAAATAGTTGTTGAACCACCAGCAATCATAGCTACTAAATCAAATTCGAACAAGCCTACCAACAGCCAGTTCAGCCCTCCCACAATCAATAAAGTTAATGCAATAGCATCTAAAGTTTTCATTAGAATTCTCCTTTCTTAAATGATAAAATAATTATATATCAAAAAGAGAAACATTGCTTATATAACGCTCATAGATTTTAGCAAATGATGCAAAAAAAGGAAAAACAAGTAAAGGTATCGCAGATAATGCCTTCAATCAAAAAAAGAAATAGACTTACAAAACGTCTGATTTTCAACATTGACAGTCAGAAATACTTGATGAGCTCCGATGAGGGATGAGGAATGACTTGCGGACTCACTTATCCATAAAATAAACGATAGCCTTCTCGAAAACTCGAGAAGGCTATCTGACGATTCAATATTCATTAATTTAAAGTTTCAGTGACTATTACTAACTATTACTTATTTCTCATTTAAACGATGTATTCCCTAACCTCTAATACATCCTTGTAACTCTGAAGTTACGCCAGTTTTGAATAAATTTCATAAAAACAAATGAAAAGTGTCGCATAAAAATATCTTTCGTGTTTCTCTAGTATAACAGAATAAGAAGAAAAAGTCCAGAAGGGATGTTTTTAGCTCATTTTAAAATAACTTTTTAATCAGGGTTAAGTTTGCTATACTTGTTTTTGAGGTGATTTGGCAAGTGAAAAAAAAGATTGGAATAGTAATGCTATTCACTGCTTTATTAACAGGATGTGTTTCATTAGCGAATAATTGGTTGGAACATGAAGGTACTTACTTAGTGGCTCATCGTGGCGCACACATTATTGCGCCTGAGAATACGGTGGAGAGTATCCATCAAGCAAAAATATTAGGCTACCAAGCAGTCGAGATTGATGTTCGGACAAGTAGAGACGGCGTGAATTTTTTGATGCATGATGACACATTGGATCGAACAACAGATGGAACGGGGAAACCAGAGACATACACGATCAAACAACTAAAGAAGTTTAATTTAGATACGAAAAACTATCCAGAATACGTAAATAAAAAAGTTAAGATACCTACTTTTGAAGAAGCCGTAAAGGAAATCAAAAAAAATAACTTGATTGTCAACGTGGATGGTTCAAAAGGAAACTGGCAGGATGAACATTTTGTTAATGAGATCGTAAACACGCTAAAACAAAATAGTGTGTATGAACGTTCATTTTTTGTACTGACGGATAAAAAGATCCGAGACGAAGTCGTAAAGAATCATCCTGACTGCACAGTATCTTGGTTATATGACCAAAAAAATAAACTTGAAGATGAGATTGAACAAGTAAAAAGTTATAAAAAAGCGTTGCTCTCAGTATCTAATGATGCTGCTACAGAAGAAACAATCAATAAACTAAATAAATCTGGAATCGAGTATCAAGTGTATGGGGTGAATGACGTTAAACGATTTGAAGTGTTAAAAAAATCATCCGTTCCAATCGTAGAAACGGATGAAATCAATCCTAGTGATTTATAAAAATAGAATAATTAATTATATCCGTTTCTTTTAAAGAAGCGGATATTTTAATGGAATAAATACTATTTATCGAGAAATCAATGTTTTTCTTTTTGTGAATAATAAAGATCAACTACAATATTTTGAGGGTGGTTACCGAAATGGCGCCCAAAAATCGTCAATCCGCCTTTGTTCTTAGCCTCTTTGTCGACACCGATTCTGAATTTGATAAAAGGGGAGTGCTGCAATTTTAAATCAGAGAGATTGATTATTGATAGCTGCTCTCCATCTATCCCGGTGTCTTTTGTATTGATGCGCAAGTGCTTTAACATACCGTATTGGCTGAAGCGACTGTCCCACCAGTCAGGCGTCAATCTTCCGCGGACGTCGGAGTAATTGCCTTTGGCGGTCCAAGTGCCAACTTTTACATCATTGATATAAAAGGAAATATCGCTTGGCCAGTTGTTGTTGGAAACTGGGAATTCAGAAGAAAGCTCTAGAGAAATATCCAATAGTTCCGGTTGATCGGAAGCTTCTAAAGGATTAGGGAAAATATATTCTACATACCCATCTGAAAACCACAAAAGGGAAGCGTCAACTCGTTCGTTTGATACGAATGAACGCAAGTCATCCATTTTTCCAATCACTTTTTCAGGACTAGCTAATCCGCAAGAAGGCTGCACAGAAAAATCCGAAAAATAACCCAAAGCAATCTCGTGGCTCTTTTTTTTATAAGGAAGATAGATTTGTTGAGGGAAGTGGATTTCTATTTTGTCCACGGATAAAGAATAAATCTTCTTTCGATTGTCTTCCTCCACTTCGCTAAGTTCCAAAAGAGAAATAAGTGAAGCTTCTTCAAGAACTTTTAAGTGCCGAGAGATGATGGCTTTGCTTAAATTCATTTGTTGGGCTAGTTCACTAGAAGTCTGTGGTTTTTGTGCTAGTTTGTCCAATATGATTAATCGAGTTTCTGCTGATAGTGCCTTGTAAACAAGAAGTGAATCTAGATCAAGGGAGAGTTCCATAGCGGATCTCCTTTCTTTTTATTTCGTTTCAAGTTTACTATATATAGAACTTTTGTACAAACTAAACATAAATATAAACCGTTTGGTTTACTGTTTATAATCCTTTTAATATCTTTTTGACAGCGTTTTCTTCCGTGTGTTATGATTTAATAAACAAGCCGTTTGATAAAAAGTAAACGAAAGAGTTGACTAAAAAGGAGAGAGGAAAATGAAGTTAAGAAAACAATGGATGGCATTATCTGTAGCAACACTTGCAATAACCGGTTTAGCTGCTTGCGGTGAGGGGAATACTTCTTCAGGAAACAAAAATGAGATTCTTTTATGGTCTTCTGCTACGGGACCAGATGGGGAGAAGATAAAAAAGAATATCGACGAATATAATCAAACAAACCCTGATTTCCCTGTAAAATTTGTTTCAATGGCTGCTGATACATTTACTTCTCGGCTCACTACTGCTGGAAAATCAGGAAGAGGCGTCCCAGATATTGCGCTTGTTGCATCCGAAGCCCTTCCTACTTATAAGAATCAGGACATGCTTGAAACTTGGAATGAAATGATAGCGGATACAGAATTGAAAAAAGAGAATTATGTAGAAATTGCTTGGGAAGTAGGAAAATTAGAAGAGAATCAATATGGTATCCCAGCAACGATGGGCTCGTGGATCATGTATTACAATAAGGATCTAGTAGAAAAATACCATCCTCAAGCGTTAGATGATGAGATCATCACCTACCAAGAGATAGAAGAAGCCGGACAAAAAGCAAAAGAAGATGGGATATATAGTTATGGGTATACTTGGGGGATGCAGAACTATTCGAACCTTTATCAGCAGATGGGAGGAGAATGGCTAGATAGCGGGAATAACATCGATATAAACAATGAACATTCGTATCGAACAGTAGAAGAATTCAAAAAGCTTCATGATAATAAGTTGATGGTTCCAGAAGGTGAGGATGCAAATAAATTATTTTTGAATCAAAGACTCCTCTTCTTACCAGAAGGAACGTGGATGTTGGGACAAATGGAAAAAATTAGTGATTTTCAATGGGGAACGACCTTCACGCCACAATGGGATGCAGAAAATCTTGTTCAAGGAACAGGTGTTGATCAATTCGCAATGTTCAAAACGAGAGAGGAACGTTCGGACGATAAAAAAGCTGGTATGGTCGATTTTTTGACTTGGTTGCAAAGCAATCAATTGGAATGGATCAAATCAGGAGCAAACCCTACTTCATTAGCTATGTTAGAGAATGAATCGTATACGGATATGCCTCAATCATTTTTATTGGCGACTGAAAAGGGTCAGGAAGCTTTATCGGTAAACGATCAAGATGGTCTTTCTTATGTATTTGCTGAGTATGATAATCGTTCTTGGGATATGATTACCGGAAAGGCGGATATTAAAGAAACTTTTGAAGAAATCCAAAAAGTAGTGGATGAAAAAATGAAGTAACCGAAAGAAATCGAACGAATCTGAAGTGAGAGGAGTGCACAAATATTGAAGAACAAAGGGAAAATAAGTTTGTGGCCTGCTTTATTTATTGGTCCGCATATGCTTTTATTTGTCCTATTTTTTCTTATTCCAGCAATGATTGGTATTTACGTATCAATGACAGAATGGGATCTATACAGTCAGCCTGTATTTGTTGGATTAGATAACTTTCGGACGTTGCTATGGGATACAGATTCTATTTATCATACTCAATTCATCAATGGATTCAAAAACACGATGCTTTTTGCTTTACTGTCAGTTCCGTTATGTATCGTGATTCCATTAGGTTTAGCTGCAGCGTTATCAGCTAAACCAAGACTTGCCCGTTTTTTTCAATCCATTCTTTACTTGCCTACATTATTCGCTATTTCAGCTGTAATGATCATCTGGGGGTTTTTACTTAGTCTTTCTTTTGGACCTATCAAAGAGCTCTTTGGATTTGATGTTCATTTAACAGGTACGCAACCATGGGCTTGGTTAGCGATAGTAGCTGTAACGATTTGGTGGACAGCAGGAGGTAATCTCATCATCTATACTGCAGCGCTTAGCAATGTTTCCCGAGAATTGCTAGAAGCCGCGGAGTTGGATGGTGCAAACAACGTCACTAAATTTTTCAAGATTTCTCTCCCGTCTATCAAAAATCAATTGTTGTTTACGACAGTTATGACAACGATTGCTCAGTTTAATATTTATGGGCAGCCTTTGATGCTGACAGGGGGTGGCCCAAATAATTCAACGCGCGTCTTGATGATGTATATTCAGGAAAATGCTTTTGGAAGCAGTACATCAGTAGCGGGAATGTCCTCCGCGATGGCTGTTCTTTTAGGGTTAGCTATCATGATCGTATCTATATTCCAATTTGTAAGCATAAAAAAACTAGAAAAGTAGAGGACATAAAATGAAAGATAATAAACTAGGTAAAAAAATCGCTTTTTTCTTGCTTCTAGCTGTTTGTATCATTTGGTTGTTCCCTTTGATCTGGGCTGTCTTCACTTCCTTCAAACCAGAAATGGAGATCCAAGCAACAGGTTTCAGTTTGTTACCACAGCAATGGACTTTAGCAAACTATTTGCAGCTGATGGGTAATGAATCGTCTCCCGTTTTTCGATGGTTTGTCAATTCGCTGATTATTTCACTTTCGCATATGCTATTAGTACTTTTTATCGTATCTATGTCTGCATACGGCTATACTCGTCTAACTTTTAAAGGTCGAGAGGTGATCTTTTCTCTTCTTTTAGGCACGATGATGTTTCCAACAGTAATGAATCTTATCCCTAATTTTAAGATCATTGATATGCTTGGTTGGACGAATACGTTTATGGCTGTCATCGTTCCTGGTGCAGCAGGTGTCTACAATATTTTTTTAGTGAGGCAATTTATTCTTGGAATCCCAAAAGAGCTAGACGAATCGGCAGTTGTTGATGGAGCAAATGAATTTCAAATCTTTTATTATATCATCCTGCCTTTGATCAAACCCGTATTGACAGTCGTTGCTTTATTCAGTTTTACCAGTTCATGGAATGATTTTCTTTGGCCTTCTATCGTTATCAATGATATAGATAAATTGCCAATTACTCCAGGATTACAGCTGCTGCAAGGTCAATATCTGACCTACCCAGGGATAGGTGCAGCAGGCGCGTTGTTGGCGCTTGTTCCTACATTCGCACTTTATTTAGTCGCACAGAAAAGCTTTATGAAATCAATGTCCCTACAAAGCGGGATCAAGTAAAGGAAGGTACGTTTTGATGAATAAAACCGAGTATCCAAGACCACAATTCGTTAGAAAAAAATGGCAGAATCTGAATGGAGAATGGCTTTTTGCGTTTGATGATCAATGTGTTGGAATGAAAGAAAAATGGGGGAGCCATCCGAAATATTATGATCAGAAAATCCTTGTTCCTTTTGTATATCAATGCCTGGAAAGTGGGATAAATGATCAAACGCCTCATGATATTGTTTGGTACTACCGTGAATTTGACATAAACAAACAGGATGGTCAGAGAGCAATCCTTCATTTTGGCGCTGTAGATTATTATGCGGATATATTTGTGAACGGACATCATGTCGGACGACATAGCGGTGGACATACCTCTTTTTCGTTTGATATAACCAATTATTTGACAAATAAAAAGCATCAGCAACTATCAGTAAGAGCAGAAGATCCTCATAAAGATGAGAGTATTCCGCGCGGAAAGCAATTTTGGCAAGAAAAACCTGAGGGAATCTGGTACACCAATTCAACGGGTATATGGCAAACTGTCTGGCTGGAAGTGGTGGAAGATGTTTATTTTTCTTACTTGAGATTCACCCCACTATTCGATGAAGGAAAAGTTGTAGCTGAGTTGGAACTAAATGAATTTAGAGAAGGATTAACTGTCGATTGCTGTATTGCTTTTAAAGGGGGAATTGTCGCAAAATTGTCCCATTCTTTTGTCGAAAAAAGAGTCATACTGACTGTTGACCTGTTGCAGAACTATATTTTTCGAACCAATTTCCATCATGAAGGTTGGTCCTGGACACCAGAGACACCCAATTTATTTGATGTAGAATTTGTATTGAAGCAAAAAGAAAATATAAAAGATGTTGTTTCCAGTTATTTTGGTCTGAGAAAGATACATCAAGAAAACGGAATGATTTATCTTAACAATAAACCGTACTATCAGAAGCTGATATTGGATCAAGGATATTGGCCAACTGGTTTAATGACTGCCCCGACTGATGATGCATTAGCAAAAGATATTCAAGTCGCAAAAGAAATGGGGTTTAACGGCTGCCGCAAACACCAAAAGACGGAAGAGCCCAGATTCCTCTATTGGGCGGATAAACTTGGCTACCTTGTTTGGGGAGAATGTGCGGCACCTGCTGTGTTTACACATGATTCCAGTAAACGTTTGATGCAGGAATGGACAGAAATCGTTGATCGCGATTATAATCATCCGTGTATTGTTACATGGGTACCGATCAATGAAAGCTGGGGAGTACCTAAAATTTCGTTTGACCGCCAGCAACAACATTTTTCCCAATCGCTGTACCATTATCTGCATAGTCTGGATACGACTCGTCTTGTTATTTCAAATGATGGCTGGGCAATGACGGAGACAGATATTTGTGCCATCCATCATTATGGACATGGAGAGGAAAAAGAGGAAGATAAGTATCAAGATTTCGTCACAACCTTAAGTACAAGAGAAGATTTGCTTAATCGACCGTCTACTCCGTGGTCAATATTTGCTAACGGGTTTATATATCAAGGTCAGCCCATTTTGTTGACCGAATTCGGCGGCATTGGTTTTGATTTTTCTGGGCAAAAAGGTTGGGGATATACCTCTGTGAAAAATGAGATTGATTTCATCAAAAACTACCGGCGAATCATAAATGCTGTATATAGATCAAAGGGGCTTTGGGGATTTTGTTATACGCAATTGACAGATGTAGAACAAGAAATCAATGGCTTGTTGACCTATGATCGACAACCAAAATGTGACTTGAAGGAAATAAAAAAAATCAATAATTCTTTCCGTACGCCGTACCTAGAATAATAATAAAACAGACGACAGAGGCAGTGAAAACAGTGTTCTGTTCTGAATATTAGAGAAGCAAAAAAGAAAAATAGCTACTTAAATTTTATTGTTTTTGAATACTATTTATTCAAATAAGGGGATGTGCCATCACTTTTGCCACATCCCCAATTGGGTCAAACTTGTTTAGTTGAATATATTTTTTACATAAGGATCTTTAATAGTTACATTGTCTTTTTTCATCACTTTATGGATTGTTTTGTCCATGAATTCCGTATCAAGAGTTTTTGTTTCCGTGGCGATTTTTTCTAGCTCTGATTTGTATTTATCTTTATTAGAACCTTTATCCTGTTTTTTTACCATTTTTACTAGATAATAGCTTTGCTGATAAGTCGTTGGATCTGTTACAGGAATGATATCAGAAACTTCCCCGTTGTTTAATTGAAATGCTGCTTTTTTTACTTCAGTAGGAATCCCTGGATTGGTTGAATCAAAATTCATTTTTCCATCAGTTTCCTTTAATGTTTTATTTTTACCATAAGTTTGAACAAGCTTGGAGAAATTTTCCCCTTCGTTTGCTTCTTTTTTTGCTTTATCTGCTTCTTCTTTAGTCGAAAGTGGGATGATCTGTGTACTAACTTCTGGATGGAATTCTTTCCAAGCAGTGTCTAGATCTTTATCTGTTAATTTTACATTGGCTTTCAAACCGTACTGGAAAGCCAGCATCTGTTTCAAAAGTTTCTTATATGTCTCTTCCGTTTGGCCAACTGCTTTTAATTGTTCCTTGTAGTTTGGACCAAGTTTTTTGATTTGTTCATTATATTCTTTTGTGACTTCCTTTGAAGAAATCTCTTTTCCGTATACATCATCAAATGCTTTGAAGACGATCATTTTTCTTAATAGTGTTTGATTGTTTGATTTAACTTTTGGGTTATCATAAAAATCCTGAACTGTAAGTGTTCCACCTTTAAACGTTGCAATTGTTTCATTGGACTTGCTACAACCTGAGAATAGCAAAATAGCAAATGCTGAAAGGCACATAATCAGTAGTTGTTTTTTCAAAAAATTTCCCATCCTTTCCTTATTAAAGACAGTCTAACAGAAGAACCAGGCAGACAGTCTTTCATTTTCGTAAGGTTGCTGTAGATATTCTTAGTTCGTAAAAATCTATTCTCTCTATGATGGAAAACATTTAGATAGTTTTCACGAGACAAGAAAGAAAAGGGTTGTTACACTTAATATAAAGGAGGGATGAAAGATGATTAGGATTATTCGGTTGATTGGATCTGTTTTAATAGTCTTAGTTGGTTTTGTTTTAGGTATTCTTGTCAATAATGCACTTGCGGATATGTTTATTGGAGACAGTGAATGGATTGGAGCAATTGCTGGTACGGTTGGACATTTAGTTGTTTTTTTACTAGCTTTATTTCTTGCTAGTAAGGTAGAAGGGAAAAAAGTGGAAGATTATGGTATTTCTGGACGTGGAAAAGACTGGGGATATTTAGTGGGAGGTCTCGTTGTTGGAATTGGAGTGTTTCTGCTTATTACTAGTCCATTATATTTGATGGGGGCGTATCGGTTAGATTCAGGAAACGCGAACATTGTGCCGCTGATCACGAGTTTTATTTTATTTATTGCAGTGGGGGCATCCGAAGAGCTTTTATTCCGTGGCTTTTTTCAGCATCAGCTGCTTAGATTTGGTCCATTAATAGCAATGATTGGATCTGCTGCATTATTTGCTCTTTTGCACGGATTGAATCCTAACATGACATTTCTGGCAGTTTTCAATATCTTTTTAGCAGGTTGCTTTTTCAGTGCACTTATCTACAGTACAGAAAGTTTATTTACGGCCATCGGTGCTCACATTACTTGGAATTGGACTCAAGGAGCTATTTTGGGTATACCAGTCAGCGGAACGCAAGAACAAGGTTTTTTCTCCACTCTGGTCCAATCGCAAAACACAATAATTACTGGGGGGAACTTTGGGGCTGAAGCGTCTATATCGACTACATTATTCTTGTTAGTCTTGATTGTTGGTTTGTTACTCTATGCATATAAAACAAAGCGGATGAAGAAATACACTGCTGTTTATCAATAAAAGATGAAGAAAGCAAGGCTGATATCGGTCTTGCTTTTTTAAGTCTTTCATTGATTAAATTAAAAAGTAAACAAATTCAAACAAATACACGACATCTTTTGTTAGATTTTCACAACTGACTGTCGTGTTCTCATCATTTTCATTTTATATAATTCCTTTATCAAATAGAAGGTAATTATATGGAGAGTGATAGAAATGAAGAAAACAGCGACCGTATTATTTGTTATTCTTGGGCTAAGTATAATTGCAACAATGATTGGAATCAGTACTTCTGCAAATGAACGGGCAAATGAGAATCTTTCATTTACTGTGAAAACTGATCGGATCGTTTATGACATGACACAACAAGTCATTACTATTCCGGTCAAACCAAACAAAAGCGTGAATGCTAGTGATGTACATGCTGTTCTAACATATGGTTGGGATGGTAATGGAAGTTCAGAAAAGGTTATTGGGGAAGTTTATTTAAAAGACGTACAATGGACCGCTGGTATTGAGTATACAATAATGATTTCTGCAGAACTATCGATTGATGAGATCAAGAGTAAAGATAAAGTTGATTTGATTGTTTTTTATGATGGACAGATGACGATTACGGAGAATTTGAAACCAAGCAGTTGGACAGTTGTTGGACCGCCGAGCAGTACGGAGAGCACAAGTAGTGAAAGCAGTACAGAAAGTACGAGCAGTGAAAGTAGCACAGAAAACACGAGTAGTGAAAGCAGTACGGAAAGTACGAGCAGTGAAAGTAGCACAGAAAACACAAGTAGTGAAAGCAGCACGGATAGTACGAGCAGTGAAAGCAGCACAGAAAACACGAGCAGTGAAAGCAGCACAGAAAGTACGAGTAGTGAAAATAGCACAGAAAACACGAGCAGTGAAAGTAGTACGGAGAGTACAAGCAGTGAAAGCAGTACGGATAGCACGAGTAGTGAAAGCAGTACGGAGAGCACAAGT
>NZ_KV817738.1:0-22796 GCF_001814765.1 Enterococcus sp. HMSC061C05 | reverse complement strand
GCAGTGAAAGTAGCACAGAAAACACGAGTAATGAAAGCAGTACGGATAGCACGAGCAGCGAAAGTAGCATAGAAAACACGAGTAGCGAAAGCAGCACAGGAAAAGTAAATAATGAACTTGATTTGGTACCTATCATACCAACTAAGGAACAAAAGAGAAATGCAGGGAGCAACCTAAAAAGTGTGCTAAAACAGTCTGATTTTGTTTCTCGTGGAATTAATCATCAAGAAAAAGCGAAAGAAACAGATAAGAGAAAAAGCGATTTACCAGAAACTGGTAGTAGAACCTTAAACAAGCTAATTACATGGATGGGTGTGTTACTCATTTTGATTGTAGGAGCAAGCTATTTTCGTTCTCTCTTCCATCGAGTGAAATAAAGAATAAAAGCAACAAATCTAAAATTGAATAAAACGATAGATTTTTGAGTGAATATTTCATTCGAGAGTGCTGTATTGCCTGGCGAAGTTGTAGCTTTGCCAGGTTTATTTTTGTTTACTAACCTATTTGAGAAACAGGAAATAACAGGAACACAAATGGAAAATAAGAGCAAGAATAATTGACAATGCACACTGCGCATGGTAGTATCTCTGAAAAATCAGTAACGAATCTATTTGTACGTCATTCATGTAGCTGTTGGAATAAGTCTAAATAATAGATAAAAAGGAGTATGTACTTTGTTTGAAGAATTTATTGATATCAATGAAAGGCAAGTATATCAATTTTTGAACTATTGTTATGAAAGAGACGAGAAATTATATGTAGTGAAGGATATCGCTTTAGATCTAGACTACACTCTAGTTAAGATGAATTCGGTGATTCAACAAGCAGAATCGTTTTGCGAAAGGTATCCAGAATATAAATTATCTTTTCTTTCAGAAAACAAGATGATAAAAGTCGAATTTTCTTCTCAGTTTTTACTGAGTAAAGTTTATTCTATACTGTTAGAGGGAACGATTGGTTATATTTTACTGGATTCACTTTACAAAGGTACGTATCAATCCTTAGAAAATCTTAGTCAAAAAAATTATATAAGTTTGCGTACGATTCAAAGAAAATTAAGAGAACTCAATACTATTTTGAAAAACTATCATTTATCTTGCAGCTTGAAAAAAGGGAATCCGATAGAAGGAGAAGAATTCCGTATCCGATACTTTTTTCACTTGATGTATTGGCAGTCATTCGACGAAAATCATTCTGACATATTATCAAGTATAAAAAATAAACGTCAACTATTAGAAAAATTTGCAAAACATGCGCCATATACGCGTAGTATAGATAGAAAGAAATGGATCAGCCTCCTAAGAATTTCGTTGCAACGAATGAAACAAGGCCACCCGATTACGTATGTCCCAGAAGAGATGAACAAATTTGTGCATCCATTGATAACAAAAGAAGAGTTTACGCATTACATACTAGAGCCTTTTTTTGAAGCAAACTTCTGGTCGATGAATCACATCACTCCAACAGAGCAAGCTTACCTTTATTTTATGTTTGGTGTAATGAATACCTATTTGGAAGAAGATTTGTTGGATGCCCCAGATAAAGTACAAGAAAGTTGGGGTTGGATTGAATCGTCTATTGTAGAAAATTTTGAAAAAAAATTCAAGATTTCTTTTACAACTTCAGAAAAAAATTATCTATCTGTCAATTTGGCAATGATCCATTTGTATTCAAGGGTTTTTGGGACAAAAAAGAAGGTGGATGCTTTTGGAAAATCAGCAGAAGACAGAGATTTTCAGCATATATTTCCAGTGATGTATCCAATTATGCAACAGTTTTTTAGTGGGGTAGCTCGCAGAATTCCAGAGCTTAATACTTATTATGAAAAGAACAGACGGTTGATTTTTCAATACTGTATGTTAGTCAGGGATATTTTTATAAAACACGAACAACCTGTCATATTCTATATTCAATCAAAGTATGGTAAAACACAGGAATTATGGGCAAAGAAAAGGATATTATCTATGACTGAACGCCCAATAAAATATAGTGCATCCGCTGATCAGTTACCTGATATTGTCATTAGCGATTATCCTATCGATCAAACGGCATATGACCAGACGAATACACAGATATTTTACTGGAATGGACAACCTACAAAAAATGATTGGGCGCGTCTGAAAGCTGAGATCATAAAAATCAGGAATGAGAAAAATAGATCCATATTGGAAAAATTGGATTTCGTTAATTAAGAACAGCAGATTTCTTATACCAAGATCAAGACATCGCCAAAAGATTGTTTTCTTTAAAATCAACAAGATGACCAGAAAGCAAGAGTTCGTTGAGCTCTTGCTTTCTTTTAGTCTTAGGAAGGAACATCCTGATTTTATCTTCGCTAAATCCAGTCAAAAGTTTTGCAGGTTGGTCGTAGATAATCGGTTTTTTCAATAAAGAAGGGGATGTACGAATCTCAATATATAGTTCACTCAAACTAAGCTCATCTATTCTGTGAACAAGATTTTTATAACTAATAGAATGAGTAGAGAGCATTTCGGTCACGCCGTTGTTTGTCAATTTTAGTAAGTGGATAAATTCATTTTTGGTTAGTGGTTGACGAATTAAGTTCTGTTCGATAAACGGTATATCATGTGCGATAAGCCAACGTTTTGCGCGTCTAGAAGACGAGCAACCAGAACCTGTATATAATTTAATCATGATACATTCCTCCAATAGCTAAATATTTATGAAATAATAGCATGAAGAAATAGTCGAAAAGTGCCATTTATAGGTGTAAAATAAGAAAATGTTGTCACGTATAAAGGAACGAAATAGATAAGAAACGCTATCAAAGGAACCCCAATAAAAAAATCAGAAAATGGAATATATTTTTTTGATTTCTAACCATAAAATGGAAAATAGTAGTAGACGAAACATCATTAGAAGAAAGAACTAGAAAAAAGAAAGAAGGCATACGTATGTCAAACACAGCCGACGCATTCGTAGTGATCGATTGACAAAAAGGGGTATGTTTTGATTCTTCGCCGATACACGAATTAGAAACAGTGACAGCATTAGTGAATAAAAGAATCAAAATATACGAAACGATTGGGAAACCAGTTATTTTCGTTCAACACGAAGATGCTCAATTAGTGCCACAAACAAAACCATGGGAGCTATTGTCGGAATTATCTATTCCTGAACACAGTTATTTTGTGAGAAAAACCCATGCGAATTCATTTTATAAGACTAATTTGAGTATGTTATTAACTGAATTGGACTGTCATTCAATCGAATTATGTGGGGCACAAACAGAGTATTGTATAGATACGACTGTGAAGTTTGCTCATGGATTAGGTTACCAGCTTATGATGTGCAGAGGAGCAGCGACGACTTATGATCATCCTTTTATGAAAGCAAAGGAAACAATCGCTTTTTACGAGAATATTTGGGATAAATGATTTCTGACATTTTTGGAGCAATAAGTTATTTCATCGTTTAAAGGAAAGAGGCTGGGACAGAAGCGTTTAACTCCAAGAAATAAGAGGAAATTCACGAAAATTGCTTTTCAAATTTTTGTGAATTTCAGCTTATTTCCGAAGGAGTTGCTTCTGCTTCCGCCGTTTACACATGTTTAGAGCGTGAGACAAAAGTTTTTCTTTACTTCTGTCCCAGCCTCTTTGTTACGTAAATTGAGAAAATAATCCTGTTCTATTTTTATGGGATAAACCGTTTATTTTTTGTATAAAAAATGTTTGCGTTTACATATAATTCTCCTAGAATCATAAAAAGGAGTGAATCGATTGAGAACAAAACAAGTGTTAAAGGGAGCGTTGGTCGTCTTATTTGCTGTAAGTACAAATGTCCCGCAATGGTCAGTATATGGAGAGAGTATCTTTTCCGAATCGGGATCTAGGGAGGTCGAAACCACGGAAACAACTGATGCTAGAAACGAAACGAAATCGAGTACTTCACAAACAGAAACAAGTACTGAAACAACGGCTGAGACATCTGTTACTAGCTCAGATCAAGAAACGACCGCTACCACAGATAACCAACAAACAGATGAAGCAACAGCTACAAAAACGTCAAACGACGAATCCCCTTCTGCTAAAGTAAGTGACAAAGAGAATGGGACAGAAAATGATGATATCGGTAAAGGCGAAAACTTCAATGGTAAAGAATATCTGAATTACTTCGGTAAACAGATGACAGAAATACTTAATGGACCAGTAGAAGAAATTAACGCACGACTAATAGGTTTAGTATTAAGTGAGCTTTTTGGTAAGGATTATGGTGTAGATAAAGAGATTATCAAACATCTGATTGCTACTTATCTATTGTATGATATCGCTTTTTCTAAAAATAGTGTGTTGATGTCAATGCTTGGAGGTACAGATGATGGTACGACGCCTACAGCAAACACAGGCTTCTATCCAAACACAAAACAACTTCATCAAACTGTACTAAACAAACAAGACGGCAAAATGATGGATGTGTATGCTTACTATGTCGACCAGGGTTCAGATAAAACAGTCATGATCCATGGCGGATTTAGAGGGAATTGGAATAATGGGATCGTTACAGAAGAATACAATGATTTTTATAAGGCAGGGTATAATTTATTATTTGTTGATTCCAGAGCAACTGGTAACAGTGGAGGCGATTATGTAACCTATGGACAATATGAATCAGATGATGTCCTTTACTGGATCAATCAAGAAGTGCGAGAACGTCCATCTCAAAAGATCCTGCTGTATGGTGGTTCCATGGGAGCAGCTACGATGATGTCTGTATTAGCAAAAGATATCCCAGTCAATGTCAAAGGAATTATTGAAAATTGCGGATTTGCATCAATCGATGAACAACTACGTTTTACGTATAGCCAGACAGTAGTCCCTGCATTACCGCCTGCCATAAAAAATCAGTTAGACATCATTGGGGATCAAGAGCATGAAGATTTGTTTATGGGGCTTTTGAAACAATATTATTTTGATCAGGAGATGCATTTGGATCCAACAGCCGCTCTACCTACGATTGGGATGTCTGGTTCATTGCCTAAATTGATCATCCATGGAACGGCAGATGATGTAGTACCTGTGTCTAACGCGCAAAAACTATATGAGTTAGCTGGAGGATATAAAGACCTTTTATTGGTAGAAGGAGCAGGGCATGGAAAGGCACAGGAAGTTGACCATGCTGCCTACACGAAACATGTAACGGACTTTTTGAAAGTAGTGTTCCATGATCAGATAAACGTGAAATATGTGGATGAAAACAATAAAAGTCTACTCAAAGACCAGGACGAAATCCAGCTTTACGGAGCTTATGGAGAGAATTATGTGACAGAGCAAAAGACATTCGAAGGATACGAATTAGCAAATGTTGAAGGACCGACTGAAGGTGTTTTTAACGAGACGATACCAACTATTATTTACCATTACAAAAAAATCCCAGTAGCTCCACCAAAAAAACAAGATCCGACAGAGAATGCAGAAAATAGGGGAAAGAATGAACCTCGAGATGATCAATCAAGTGATGATACGCAACCGATTCAGATGACAGTGAAAGTACAAAAAAAGACAGATACAAAAAAAAGAATGTTGCCGAAAACTGGAGAAAAGAAGCATTCGCTTCTCATTTATTCAGGTGGATTTTTGTCTGCTAGCACGATTATCACATGGATTTGGCGAAGAAAGAGAGGGTAAATGAATGAAATGGTTCAAGCGAATAGTGATTGCAGTGCCAGTTATCATCGTAGTTATTTTAGTCACTGTATTTTTGATTAATCAAATCACTCCAAAGCCGATTAGTTTGCTTGTTAGAAAACAATTTGACACAAGTGAAAAAGAACAAGTATATGCCAGACCAGACGATTTCCAGCAAAAAATCAAACAAATCGATAGTAATGAAGAAATATCTTATCCTTCAAAGTACAAAAACAATCATATGGATATCTACACACCGAAAACGGAGAAGAAAAAGTTGCCAATCCTTTTCTGGATGCATGGAGGCGCATATGTAGGAGGGGATAAAAACGATTGTCGTGATTATTTGGAATATCTATGTTCAGACACGCAGCAGATCGTCGTAAACATCGATTATGAACGATCGCCTGAAGCAAAGCATCCTACACCAGTTATCCAATTGAATGAAGCCATTCAAGCAGCCAAAAAAGAGATAAAAGAGCAAGTGGATTGGTCGAATATTTCGATTGGTGGCGATTCAGCAGGTGCACAAATTAGCGGAGAGTATTTGTTAGCACTTCAAAACGAAGAAATCAAAAAAGCCGACCAACTTGATCCAACTTTGGAGAACAAGCAGATCACAAAATTTGTTTCTTTGTCTGGACTACTAGACCCTTCTGCATTTACCCAAGTAAGTGATAAGATTTCTAGCTTTCTTTATGCAAAATGTGGATGGGCTTATTTTGATAATAAGAACTTTGATCGTTTAGAAGAGGTCAAACATTTAGCATTAGCTAGACATACAGACCATTGGACGCAAAAAATATTCTTGACGGACGGAAACACAAATACGTTTACGAAACAAATGGAACAAACAGCTTCTATATTTGAAAAAGCAGGAGTGGAAGTCACAAAAGTAGACTATACGGAGAAAAATGTTGTCTTGAACCATGAATATCAGTTTGATTTTAGTAATAAACAAGCGCAAGAAACATACCAAAAATTAGTAGCATTTTTCAAGGAATAAACGCTCATGATGTAAAAAAGGATGTGAAGAAGCTACTTAGTTCCGAATCAGAAGGAACTAAGCAGCTTCTCATGTTTGATGAATAGTGGGACTGGTGACTGAAGAGCTTGTAGGTACCGTATATCAGTTCTCGCGAAAGAAACGTCCAGCCTATTGTCAAAAGATTGTTTAAAGAAAATATTTATTCGGAATAAGGAAAGGTGATACGATGTTTTCCACGGTCTCTTTTACGTAAATTTTCTAAGTCAGATTTGTTGTTTCGATCGTTTGAAAAAGGCAACAAATCCGAAGCCAGCGGAGGCAAGAAGGGATAAAAGACCGAGCGGTAAGCAAAAGAATGCTGGTTCTACTAATATTCCGTTGTTATTGATATAAGGCTGGGAGCAAAGATGAATAGCAAATAAAATCAATGCACTAGCGAAAAAAAGCAAAGAAATATGAATAGCTTTCATACGCAGCACCTCCTTTTTTTATAATTATAGGATAGATAGATTAAGAATTCATAAATGTGTCAAGTTTGTTAGAACGTGAACAAAAAATACCATCCATCTATCATAAGTAAGTTTGGAACAAAGATATCTCACGATAAGTCAAAAAGGATTCATCCATCATATAGATAGAAAGTTCATTAGTATATGTCTAGACCAATAATGGAAAATATGAGAAACTAATAGAAAAGGTTTAGGATACCCCCCCAAAAGAATTTCCCCAAAAATTCGATGTATCCTAAACTTTTTTATTTTACATAACAATCATAACAACTGTGAAATAAAATTACAAACGATAACCTAATATGTATTCGAAAGCCAGTTTTGTCCAGAGAATGCTTGATTCATCAAAGATTTATTTTTATTTTTTAGAAAATAAGAAACAAAACTAATAAAAAAAAGAAAAAATAAATTTTTCCCTGCTGTATACTATCCTTGTTATCACATCTAATAAGTCACTCGAATAATACCAATACAACCTTCTCCAAAGATGTGATAACATACGTTCTAACCCACCGACTATTGACGTTCTGTACCACCCTTACAGAACCCGAAAAGCCACTACCAAATATTTGGTAATGGCTTTTTAGGTTTTAATGGATTTTTTACTTTTTCTGTTATGGTGCTATTTCTTGATTTCAGAAATCGTATGACGAACTTTAGCGATAGAACGACGTGATTCTTTTTCATTATAAAACATCAAGATTACATATAAAGAGTCTAAAATACTTAGTTGCGAAATACGGGATGCTAATGCCTCAGATCGGAATTCTGTTTCTTCAGAAATAGAAATAAAAACGACATCGCCAAGTTTAGCAAGAGAAGAATTAGCTTGGCTAGTAATAACAATTGTTTTTGCTCCAGTTTTTCTGACGGTTTCAGCAATATGGATTGTTTCTTTTGATTGCCCTGTGTGAGAAATCAAAACAGCACAGTCTTTTTCCGTCAATAAAGAAGCTTCCATCAACTGAATATGGTAATCCGTACTGTGAGAAGTCGCGATAGGGGAACGCAAAAATTTATGGTAGGCGTCAGTTGCTACAATCTCTGAACCACCAACACCGAAAAAATAGACACGTTTAGATTCATTGATAATAGTAGCTGCTTTTTTTAGATCTTTTTGTTGTAATAACCTTTTTGTGTCATTCAAAGTGGAAATACTGGACTCGAACACCTTTTGCGCCATAGTGAGCTCAGTATCTGTTTTCTGAATATTTTCGTGGATTGAAATAGCAGATAGATCATTTTCTTGGATCAACATGGCCATTTTAAAATCTTTAAATCCATTATAACCAAGTTTTTTTGTAAATTGAAAAAAAGTAGAGTCAGCAATGCCCAGTTCACTTGCTAAATTGCTGATCGGACTATGACTTACTTTGCTAGGATTTTCTAAAATATAATCGGCAATAGCCTGTTCTTTTGGGCTGAAGTCGTTGTACATTGTTTTGATTTGTAGTCTTATGGAGACGCTCATGAGAATTCCTCCTTTTCATAATAAGATTATCATTTTTTCCGTTCTCATTAATGTTAAAGATACAAGGAGAGTAGGAAAAAATCAAACAAAAAATATTTTTGTAAAATCTATTTACAAAAAAATATTTTTTTGTATAATGAGGGTATAAGAAATGGAGGCGCTATCATGGAAATTGGTGTAATTGGTTTGGGAAAAATGGGATTGAATTTAGCTTTAAACTTAAAAGAGCACCATCACAAAGTACAAGGACTCGACATTTCAAGTACAGCTGTTAGTCTGGCAAGAGAAAGTGGCGTTCCTGCTTATCAAGAGATCTCTGAATTTCTAGCTACTTTTGAGCAGAAAAAAATCATCTGGTTAATGCTTCCTGCTGGAGAGATAACCGAAAACATGTTAAGAAAACTTTTTCCAAAACTCGGACCAGGAGACATTGTTATTGAAGGCGGAAACTCTTATTATAAAGATTCAATCCGTCGAGCAGAAGAGTTTCAGAAAAATGAAATCGGTTACTTGGATTGTGGGACTTCTGGGGGAATCGAAGGAGCACGATATCAAGCCTGCTTAATGATTGGAGGAGATAAAGAAACTTTTCTATCCGTGGAACAATTATTCAAAGATGTAGCAATCGAAAGAGGATATCTGTATGCTGGTGCATCCGGAAGCGGACACTTCTTGAAAATGATCCATAATGGAATCGAATATGGGATGATGCAAGCAATCGGTGAAGGATTCCAACTTGTACAAAAAAGTGAGTATGCTTTTGACTTGGAACAAGTCGCACGTGTTTGGAATCATGGTTCGGTGATTCGCGGCTGGCTGATGGAAATCATGGAAGATCAGTTAAAAGAACATCCCAATTTAAGTAATTATCGGGGAATCGTTTCTGCATCAGGTGAAGCAAAATGGACGGTTGAAACAGCGCTAGAAATGGCTGTTCCGGTTCCAATAATTGCGACTAGTTTGTTCATGAGGAATCTTTCACAGGAAGAAGATAGTTTTTCAGCAAAAGTAGTTTCAGCACTAAGAAATGGGTTTGGCGGACATGAAATAGTTGAAAAGGGTGAGTAGAATGCCAGATTATCATATAGCAATAGTTAATTCCAGCAGTTTTGGGAAAGTTTTTCCACACCACTTGGAAAGATTAAAGTCGGTTGGAGACGTTCATTTCTTTACTGTTGATCAAGAGATTCCAGGAAAAGAATTAGCGGAGTTACTTAAAGGATTCAATATCATTATTGCAAGTGTTACGCCATTTTTTCGACGAGATTTTTTCGAAAACAAAGATGAATTGCTATTGATTTCCCGACATGGTATTGGTTACAACAATATTGATTTAAAAGCAGCAAAAGAACACCAGACAATCGTATCTATCATACCTGCTTTAGTTGAACGAAATGCTGTAGCAGAAAATAATATAACTAATTTGTTGTCCATGCTTCGACGCACGACACAAGCACAAGCAAGAGTCAAGGACGATCGATGGGAAGATCGGGCGGAGTTCGTCGGTAGGACGCTCTTTAACAAAACAGTTGGTGTGATTGGTGCAGGAAATACCGGCAGCGGAGTAATCGAAATTTTGCGTAACGGTTTTCGCTGTGATGTTCTAGCTTATGATCCTTACAAATCAGATTTATACATCGAAAGCTTTGGTGCAAAAAAAGTAGAACTTCAAGAATTACTGGAACATTCAGATATCATTTGTTTATGTGCGAATTTGACAGAAGAGAACTATCACATGATTTCTGCTAAAGAAGTCGATCAGATGAAAGAAAATGTTTATCTATCTAATAGTGCAAGAGGCGCTCTAGTTGATGAAGAAGCGATGATTAATGGTCTGAAAAGCGGAAAGATCGCAGGATATGCCACAGATGTTTTAGAAGAAGAACCGGGACGTCAAGATCATCCGTATTTAGCGTTTGAACAAGTAGTAATTACGCCACATATATCGGCCTACACAAGGGAATGTTTAGAAGCAATGGGTGAAAAATGTGTCAGAGATGTCGAACAGATCAGTCAGCATCTTCTTCCTGAACGTTCTGTCCAGACAGAGAGTGATTATATAAAAGGATGATGAAGAAAATGGTGAACGGGTTAAAAGTGAAAACGGGTCCTCAATTTTATTTATATGAAGAAGGTGGCATTTCAAAAGTTTCTGATCTCTTAGAATCATACGGCGCAAAAAGAGTATTGATTACCCATGGAACGGTATCATGGGAAAAGGCGCTACCTAAATTAGTATTTTTGAATGACGAAACGATTCAATTTTTTTATCATCGTTATTCTGGAGAATGCAGTTACGCTGAAGCCAGAAGAATAGCTACAATCATCAAAGAAAATGAAATCGATTTCTTGGTTGGCGTTGGCGGAGGAAAACTGACCGATCTAGTGGGTTATAGCGCAAACCTTGCAAAAATCAATTTTGGCGTCATACCTACTTTAGCTAGTAACTGTGCTCCTTGGACACCACTTGCTGTCATGTATAAGGAGAATGGACAAGCAGAAGGGAAAACAGAACACTTTTACAGACAAGCTGCTTTTTTTATAACAGATCCCCAAGTAGTGATTGATTCCCCTGTTCCGTATTTCATTGCCGGCTTAGCAGATACACTTGCCAAATGGTATGAATCTGAGCTCATCTTAGAACAAGATTTTTTGCAAGATGAATCATTTTTGAAGCTAGCACAAGATACTGCGAAGATTTGCAAAGAAGAGATTTTGAATCATTCTGCTAAAGCAATCCAAGATATGGCACAAAGAAAACTGACATCGGAGTTCAAACAGCTTTCAGAGATTATCTTTGCTGTTGCTGGTTTAGTTGGAGGATTAGGAGATAAATATGCAAGAAATGCGGCAGCACATGCTATGCATGACGCTATCAGTAAATATATTCCGGAAAGTCATCGCTTTCTACATGGAGAAAAAGTGGCGTATGGGATTTTCTACCAATTGGCACTAGAAGGTCGTTGGGAAAAAATAGACGAGCTATATCCTTTGTATCAGGAATTAGAACTACCGGTTTCTCTAGAACAAATGGGATTATTTCCGAAAGATAAACAAATAATAGATAAAATGGCTGAATTTATTGATTCGAAAGAGAAAGTGCATTTGATTCCTATAGAGGTAACAAAGAAATCATTGATACAGTCAATGATGGAACTGGAAGGTTATATCAGAAAGATCTGAAGGAGGAGGACACATGGAAACATTAAGTGTAGTACAAAGTTTGTTGATTGCTTTATGGGTGGCCGCGGTCATGTCCCGCTGGTTAGGTGGAGGAGCCACGTTGACCTTACGTTTTTCTCCTTTGATGACTGGATTAGTCGTCGGATTGATCATGGGGGAAGTTGCACAAGCAATGATCGTTACAGCTGCTCTGCAAATGATTTATATGGGGGTTTTTTCTCCAGGAGGATCGATGCCAGCTGAACCTTCCATTGCAGCAGCTATCGCAGTACCAGTCGCATTATTAGGGGATCTGTCTCCAGAAGCAGCGATTGCTGTTGCGGTGCCAGTCGGATTGCTCGGAAGTTACTTGTATCAGTTTCGTTTTTTCATCAATACTTTTTTAGGTAAATATACAGATAAAGCTGTAGAAGATTTGAATACAAAAGCTATGGCCCGATCAATTATTCTTTATCCAACGATTGCCTCATTTTTATTATTCGTTCCGCTTGTTTTCGTTGCTTTATATTTAGGGGCACCATTGATTGCTGATGTAATCAAAGCTTTAGAGGGAACAGTTGTTATCCACATTCTTGAAGTAGTAGGTGGAGGGTTAGCGGCAATCGGGATTGCGACAACTGTATACGTTATCGGTCGAAAAGATTATCTGGTCTTTTTCTTCCTTGCTTATTTTATGAGTGTTGTTTTGAAATCTTTAGATATTACGATGGTTACTTATGCCATTTTTGGGATTATTATCGCTTTGATCTTTGTCCAGTCGCAAAAAGGGAAACAAGTACAGCCTGCCACAAGCAATAACAATTCAGCATCTTTTGATGACGAAGATGACTATGATGACGGATTTTAATTTAGGAGGAATGGGAAATGGCTGAAATAATGGATAATCAAACAGGTGCTCCTGAAGAAATCACGAAAAAAGATGTAACAAAAGCATATCTGAGATGGCATTTTGCAAACGAAATTCCTCACTCTTTTGAACGTTACTTGGCGCCATCACTACTATACGGAATGATGCCAATCTTGAAAAAACTTTATAAAGATGAAGACGCTTTAAAAGCAGCGTATAAACGGCAGTTACTGTTCTTCAACACTCAATTAAGTTGGGGCGGCGGTGTGATCACTGGCCTAATGTCTTCTATGGAACAGCAAAGAGCAGAAGAAGAGTATGAAGAGAAAGAGATTCTGATGCAGGATGACTTGATGTATAACACGAAAGCGGGATTGATGGGGGCACTAGCAGGAATCGGAGATGCAATCGATTCAGGAACCGTCCAATATATTTTTATTGCGATCGCGGTACCTTGGGCACAACAGGGAAGTCCTTTAGGCGCACTTTTTCCTTTTATCTGCTTTGGGTTGTATCAGGTTTTACTAGGGGTATTTTTCGCAAGACAAGCTTTCACTATGGGTCGTAATGCTACAGGCCTGATGCAAAACACTGGTGTTCAGACAGCGATTGAAATGCTATCAGTTTTAGGATTGTTTATGATGGGGGTGCTTGCGGGAAACTATGTAAAAGTAGAATCTTCATTGAAATTTGCAATTTCCGGACGTGAGTTTGTTATCCAGGAAATTCTTGATCAAATCGTGCCAGGAATATTACCTTTAGCTGTCGTAATGGGTGTGTACTTGTTCTATACGAAAAAAGGTTTGAAAGTCACACAAGCATTATTATGGCTGACAGGAATATTAATTGTGCTAGCAGGAATCGGTATTTTATAAAAAGAAGGGAACGTGAATAAGATGGGTGTAGTCAATTTAGCGCGTGTGGATGAGCGTTTGATCCATGGACAAGTAATGGTAACGTTATCTCAAAAAAGTGGAGTGAATTCCATTTTTGTTGTAGACGAAGTTGTAGCAAAAGATAAATTTATGAGAGATCTTTACAAAAATGCAGGAAGCCGTACAGGACAAAAAACAATTGTCATTACACCAGAGAAAGCTAAATTCTATTGGGATGAATATCAATTTAAAGAGTACAATTGTATTTTGATCGCAAAAACAGTCCAAACGATTTACGACTTAGTAAAACACGGAATCCCCATGGAAGAATTGAATATCGGAGGGATTGCTCAAAAAAATCCTGATACAGATCTTTTAGTGACGAAATCTGTTTATTTAAATAAATCAGATGCTGAAAAATTGAAAGAAATGAATGAACAATATGGCGTAAAGAATATTTATTTTCAAGCCACTCCATCTGCACCTAAAACAGGATTAAAAGATGTATTGAACAAGTTTGGTTTGTCATGAACAAATGCTTAGAAAAAAGATAAAGAGGGCGGGAAAATGAAGAAGAACGAGCTGTTTCGTGATTGGGAATTCCGTTATCGCTATGTTTACCGTAAGCGACGTACAAAAAAGAGTAAACAGCGTTTTCTTTCAGCTTCATACATTAGGAAGTTATTTCATGTTTGATTGGAAAGACCAACGGAAAAAAACAATCTATTCTATATTATTGTCTTTCATTTTGTTGTTCAGTTTAGGTTGGTGGGGAATGATGATATATAACGGAAATCCTCATCACGTATTCGATCTGCTATCCGTACAAACAAGTATCACTGTACTAGCATTTGGGAGCTACTTTTTCTTATTGGGAAAAGCAGCGCGCGGATGGTCTAGCAGACAAACGTTTATTCGAAATACTTCATCCATATTAACGATGCTGGAAATGATCCGTACGATCGATGATCCGAATGTAGCGTATGCGTTTGTTGATGAAGGCTGTTATGGAAAAAAGGGTTTGGACAGTGTGAGATTGAGTATGAAAAAAGAGGGCATTCTTTTTTATCTAGACTCTGTTGGGGCAGATACACCGTTACAGTTTTCGGGAAATTATTTTTCAAATGAAGAACAGTGGCTAAAAAAAGTGGATAAGTTGAAAGAAAAAAATATCAATTATATTTTTAGTGCAAGAAAAAAGCAAGCGCAGTTTTTCTATTTGACCAAAACAGATTTACGAGGGAAAACATTTAATTGGCAAAATGCCAACCAGATTATTGCTCTTTTTCGATAATTGAAAAGTGCAAAACAAGGAGTGAGAAGACTCATGTTGGAAATCATGATCGTTACACATGGTAAGTTGAGCGAAGGACTGAAAGATGCGGCAGAAGTAATTGTCGGGACATCAAGCCATATTGAAACAGTGTGCTTAGAGTCTGGGGAAGACATCCAAACATTCGGAGAGAAGGTCAAAGAAAAATTAACTATGATCAACACAGCAGAACCCGTGCTAGTATTTGTTGATCTAATTAGCGCAAGTCCGTACAATCAAGCGCTCCTGGCAGTCAATGAACTGACTGTAGAAAAGAAAGCAGCCGCTTATGTCATAGGGGGCGTGAATCTGCCAATGTTGTTAGAAGCAATCAATCATCAGATGCTTCACACGCCGATAGAAGAAGCGGTGGAACAAATTGTCAAACAAGGAAAAGATAATTTAACTGTTTGGCATGCTTCAGCGGAAGAAAAAAATTTAGATGAGGACGATTTTTAGAAGGAAGGCTGAAAAGATGAAGTGGGGATTTAGATGGTATGGTGAAAAAGGGGATTCGATCCCATTAAAATATGTTCGCCAAATACCGGGAATAAATGGGATAATTGGAACTTTGTTGACTAAAATGCCTGGAGATGTTTGGGAGATTTCAGAAATTGAGGAGTTGAAAGCATCTGTTGAGAGCCAAGGACTGGAACTGCTTGGAATTGAAAGTGTCGCAGTCCATGATGCAATCAAGGCAGGAACAGATGAACGAGATTACTATATTGATAACTATATACAAACAATCAAAAACTTGTCTCGATGTGGGGTTCGATTGATTTGCTATAGCTTCAAACCAATTTTTGGATGGGCGAAAACTGATTTGTTTAATGAAAACAACGATGGAAGCTATTCTCTTTTATACGATCAGAAAATCGTCGATCAGATGGAGCCAGGAGAGATGTATCAATTGATACACAGTCAGTCAAAGGGATTCAAATTGCCAGGTTGGGAAGAAGAACGGTTGAAAAAATTTGCTCAGCTGGAAAAACTGTATGAAGGAATGACCGAAGAAGAATTATTTGAAAATCTGACTTATTTTTTAGGAAAAGTGATTCCTGTATGCGAAAAAGCAGATGTAAAAATGGCTATCCATCCAGATGATCCACCATGGGAACTTTTTGGTTTTCCTAGAGTGACGAAAAATCTTGGCGACTTGAAGAAAATTCTAAATGCAGTAGATTCTCCATATAATGGACTAACGCTGTGCACAGGATCTTTAGGAGCAAATCCTGAAAACGATTTAGTTGAAATCATTCATGAGGTAGGTTCTCGCATCCACTTTGTCCACTTTAGAAACGTGGAGTTTTTAGGAGAAAGAAAGTTCAAAGAAACGGCACATCCTTCTACAGAAGGCTCCCTTGATATGCATCATATTATGAAAGCGTTGGTGCAAGAAGGGTTTGAGGGGCCTATACGCCCTGATCACGGTAGAACCGTGTGGGGTGAAGTGGCTATGCCTGGGTATGGCCTGTATGATCGTGCAATGGGACTCACTTACATGCAAGGTCTATATGAGGCGATAAGTAAGGAAAAATCACTTGGAGAGCATTATGAATAAAATCAAGCTCTTCATCTTTGATATGGATGGCCTTTTATTAGAAACTGGACGTTTAGCTTATCGTGCTTATGTAAAATCAGCACAAAAGTATGATTATGAAATGCGTAAGGAAGTCTATTATTTACTGACTGGCCAGACAGAAGCGGCTATAAGACAACAAATGGGCAATTTGTACGGAGAAGATGTTCCATATATCAAATGGCGAGAAGCAATCAATCAATATAAAGAAAAAATCGTGGATGAAGACAAGAGAGTATATACGAAAAAAGGAGCAAAAGAAATTTTAGCTTTTGCAAAAGAAAGAGGAATCCATACAATCGTGGCTTCGTCTAATACACGGGTAAAAGTAGAAATGTATTTAAAAATGGAAAATCTATATGCCTTGTTTGACCAAATCATTTCAGGGGATGATGTAAAAAAAGGGAAGCCGGAACCAGAGATCTTTTTGAAAGCTTGTTCAAAAATGAATATTCCTCCAAGTGAAGCACTTGTATTTGAAGACTCGATTGCAGGGATCGAAGCAGCAAGACGAGCGGGTATTTTGTCTTTTCTCATCAAAGATCATTTAATAGGGTTGCCCGATCATAATGGGAAGCATAAGTTGAAAGTAGATGTAAGTTTGTATGAGTCCAATAAAGCAGACTATGAATTTTATGACCTGCATCAAGCAAAACAATTTTTAGAAAGTAAAGGGTTATTTTTATAAATAAGCTTAAAAACAGACAAAATCAGGATGGATTTTGTCTGTTTTTCTTACTAATATTTACAAAAAAGTGGTATAAAATTATAAATCATCATATGGTATGTGTCTTTAGCTAGCGAAATACTCGTGCATATATCTAAATAATTTAGTCATTTAAATGCTGGATAGCATAAGCAGCTTCTTCGGGAGTAAATTGTTCACCAGCAGCAGAAGTGAGCTGTTCTCTGATTCCTTCTGGTGACATTGCCATTTGTTCTTGATAACTTTTTGCCTTTTTCAAAGCATTCTCATTATAGTTTGCTTTTAAGTTGTCAACAGCATATTGAGCTTCTTCGGGGGTGAATTGTTCTCCTGCTTCTGAAGTCAACTGATCATAAATACCTTGTTTTGACATATTCATGGAGTCAGAATAACTTTCTGCTTTTTCCAAAGCATTTGCATTCCAATCTGCATTAAGATGATCAATTGCGTATTGCGCAGCCTCTGGAGAAAATCTTTCCCCATAATCAGAGGTTAATTGATCATATACTCCCTGTTTAGACATGTTCATTATTTCTGCATAGGATTCTCCTTTAGTCAATGCTGAAAGATATTCGGTAGGTACATTTTCCGTTTTCGCTACACTTTCTTTTGTAGTCGGAGTTTCAGAAATGGAACTTTCTGAATTCTCAGTTAGAGAAATAGAACTTTCTTCAGTGGAGACAGAAGTATCAGAAGTCTGTTCTGTTTCTAATACCATTGTTTTATGAGCAGAAGAAGTTTTTTCATCAGTGTCAACAGCTCCACTTTGTTCATCTTTTCCAAGATTACCGCCGATAGCAATAATAATAATAACTAACACCCAAAACCACACTTTTTTGTAAAAAGGTTTTGCTTTCTTTAAAGCTTTTCCTTCTTTCCCTAATTCTTTTTTACCCATTTTTCCTCCTATAATTTAATTTTTTATTTACTCCCACTTGATGGCAGGTAGTAGCCGTCGCCAAAAAGAATAGAAGAAATTAAGCATGGCCCAAAAGCATTGGGAATTTTTTAAAATTGTTTCTTGTATGAAAGAAAACGAGGATATTTATATGTAAATACATTAAGTTTAATTGTCGAAATTTTGAGCTTTATTATTATAACATTAGTCTTTGTGGTAGGAATATTTTTATTAAATTGTCTTTTAAATGTAAAGAGAATGTTTTTTTAAAGTCTTTAAATATCGTTTTGGATTCATAATCGTCAATTAGATGGAGGGTTGTCAGATGAGAAGAAGTTATTGAAAACACAAAACGCACCTACTGTTATCATCCAGTAGATGCGTTTAAAGAGAAGAACGAGAATCGTCCATATGAGGGTTTCCACTCCTTATGCAGATTTTTTTAATTCTTGCACTGCTTGTTCGATCGTAACACCTGTTGCTACATGATTGCTATTTTCTTTGTCAAAAACGACAAAGAGATTCAAATCTGTATCCAAGGTTACTCGATATTGTATATCTTTGTTATAGAATGTCATAGCCATTCTCCTTTCTTTAAATACTTGCTGAAAGGCAACGAACGCGTTGATAACGAAATTCCATTTACAAGTATATCACCAATTGAAAGGTTTTCATAGTTAAGAAAGTTTAAAGTCAAAATTTAGCAATCATGTTGTAAAATAAAGTGGGGAGGGAACACAATGACAACTATATTTATAAATGCAAGTCCAAACAAAGAAGGTATGACTAGTAAGTGGGGAGCGAAAGTTCTAGAAGGAATAGATTATGAGAGGATCGATCTTGTAGATTTTCATATTGCTCAATTAGGTCAAGTCAAAGCTAATGATGATTTTGATGCCGTTATGGATAGATTGGCGAAGGCGAACTACGTAGTTATTGGTACACCGATTTATTGGTGGGATATTAGTGGACTGCTTAAAACGTTTATTGACCGTTGGACAGAATTATTCCAAACCGGACTTGATTCAGAAAACGCGCCATTGCACCAGTTACCAGTACTATGGATCGTTCAAGGAGCAGCGCCAGAAGAAGCCATACCAGGCATAGAGAGAATGCTAGAAAATATTAGTGAACGATTCATGATGGATTTACAAGGAATACTATATCAAAAGAGACAAATCTCTGAAGCAAACAGACAACTTAAACAAATGCTAGTAGATAAAAACAAATAAATGGAGAACAATAGGCGGCTCAAACGCGGTTATCCAACTTTTTCATCGATTCGAAGACAATAAATTTTATATTTCATTGCATTATTCTTGTGTTATTAGAAAAAGCATGATATATTAAATAAGTAATCTATTTTGAAACGTAATTTGAGCGATATATCTACATAGATAAAACTCCTTTTGCCTATCAAATATTTATTGCAACGAAAAAACGTACATTGATACGTATCAGGAGGAATTTATTTATGAATAACGGTACAGTAAAATGGTTCAACGCAGACAAAGGTTTTGGCTTCATCACTGGTGAAGATGGAAATGATGTATTTGCACATTTCTCAGCTATCCAAGGCGATGGCTTCAAAACTTTAGAAGAAGGCCAAGCAGTGTCTTACGATGTTGAAGATGGTCAACGTGGCCCTCAAGCAACAAACATTGTTAAAGCTTAATAAAAATTGACTTTTAACCGTCTTTTCGAAAGAAAAGACGGTTTTTTTGTACGAAGAAATTCATTGATCGTTGAATAGGCGGAAGAATGTTTTTCTTGGTGCTTTTTTGTTTCGTCCTTTGATTTTTTCATTTCATAGCTATGTTTGTTTGTCAATAGGTATTTTGGAGAAGTATTTTACATAAAGTTGTGTATCGATTATTAAAAAAATAAAAAAACAGATCAACTATTATTTTTTCATAATTATTTAAAGAGAATTAAAACGAAAAAGCCTAATGGCAGTAAGGTTTTAAAGAGTTTTTTTGTTTTTTAAATAACTAAATTTATTTTAGTTATTTAAATTATACCTTTTATTTTAAGTGTGTTGAACTTATTTTTTTATTTAAAAATAACTATGTTATGTATTACGAAAGTTATAAGAGTTTTTAAATAAAATTTAAGAACATTTAGAAATTATTAAGCTTCATCTGAAAATAAAAAAACGAAATGTTATTATTTTAGTCTGTTTTCAGGGGGGGATAATCTTATGATAAAAAAACTATTTTTACTATCAACATTAACACTAGCAATGGCAGGTTGTTCTATAACCGATTCGGCAACTGAATCAACAACAGAAACAACTGAAGACACGACAGAAGAGGTAAAAGTTGAGACAATCACAGAAGCCGAAGTCGACGAAGCACGGGAACGCTGGGCAGAAGCAATCATAAGTATCGGTGCAGCAAGCGAGGAAGGTATGGAGGAAGCAACAGAAAAAGCAGAAGAAGTCATCGAGACATTGTATGCATACGACGAAGGTGCTGTGCTTTTTAAACCAACTAAAGCTGCAGAGTTACCATTCAGGGCAACAAAAGAAGAAGCACTTTCTTATTTCGTTGGCGGTGATATCAGTGAAGATTCTGGTTTTGCGTTAGAGCCTTGGACAGACATCCGCTTCGACAATCATGAAACGATCATCGATACGGATTCAGCAATCGCTTCAGGAGAATATTACTTTACTTCTGGGGAAACGGGTGATGAAACAAAAGTAGAATATACTTTCGGATTTATACGTGATGACGAAGGTAATCTGAGAATCAACTTGCACCATTCGAGCTTACCCTACGTTGGTTAAGACTTTTTCGATGAGGGAAGAGTAGAAGAGTTTTTCATGTTATATCAGAGTGTGGGACAAAAGTAAAGAAAAACTTTTGTCTCACGCTCTAAACATGTGTAAACGGCGGAAGCAGAAGCAACTCCTTCGGAAATAAGCTGAAATTCACAAAAATTTGAAAAGCAATTTTCGTGAATTTCCTCTTATCTCTTGGAGTTAAACGCTTCTGTCCCAGTCTCTTTTTTAGATAAGATAAATTCCTTTTTGCTCCAAATTTGCTAAACACTCTGCTAGATACACTTCATCATGTTCCGGATAAATCGGAACGCTACGTTCTACAGCAGGCAAATCAAAAAATGCTTCGCATGATTTGCCACGGTACATAGGATCTGTCCATTCTGGTGCTGGGCTGTAGCCACGCTTTTCCATTTCGTCCATGACAAGTTGATGATATTGAAATAATTTATAAGGAGAATAGTGGAAGACATAATCTACAGTAGCGTGTTTCTTTCCCCAACCATTTCCTCTCAACGCACAGCATTCTCGATGTTGTCCTAAAAGCTGCTGACGAGGAAGCTTTGAAATCAATTTTTCATGCCATAAACGCATAGATACATCTCCTTTTTGTACATAGTTTGTTCACTTTAAACATTAAATGAAAAAACCAGCACAATGGCTGGAAAAAATCATTTCAGTTTGCTTGCTGTTTCTGAGCGACCAATCAGGTAGTCAACGGAAATATCGTAAAAGTCGGCGATGTAGATCAATTCAATGATACTTGGAATTTCTTCACCTTGTTCGTATTTGCGATATTTGAATAAAGGGATACTTAACGCGCTAGAAACAGCTACTTGAGATAAAGATCGGCCAGTTCTTAAAAAATTCAGACGACAACGTAAAGTATCCAGTAAAATAGCTTCTTCGATACTCATTTAATCACCTTTCATCATAATAGAATAGTTTTGTAACGGCCATAGAAAGCTACACAAGCAATCAACAGCACTCAATGTTTTTTATTTAAACGTATCAAATAAAGAATGACGATCAATAGAGACAAAAACAGCCCTGATAATTCTTTTACAAAAACACTATCAGGTTCAAAGTAGTTGTAATTAAAAACCTTCCACATAAAATAAATAACCGGAAGAGTCAAAACAGCTAAATAAAGCCGTTCTTTGTTCCAATGCATAAGATAAAAAATAATTGCGATCAGGACGACCGAAGGCAACCAAAACAAAACTCTAACCAACGTAATCATGTAACGGACTCCTCAACGATTCTTCTAATAAAAGATAACATGTTATTGCATACATCACAAATGAAATGCTAGGAAAATCAAAGAAGAATAGACCGATGAAAAAGCGGAACAGCTCTCTGCTCATACGCGAGAACTATTCCGCTAAATACAAGTTATCTATCTAGAAAAAATCAATGGATTGATATTTAAGTAATTCAATACATATAAAAAGAGGACAATCGCATTCACTAAAAAGGAAAGAATGATGATCCCGTAACGAATAGAAACATATTTAACAAATAATTCTGTCTGGACACGTGCATATTTTTTTCCTTTATAGCTGATTATCATGATGAGAAGCAAAAGGGTGATCACACCTTGGAAAATCATTCCAACAAACAGGACTTCTGAACTTTGATGATTGTATTGGAGAAAGTAAGCTGCTGCCGCAACTAAATCGAATAAAATCGCAATAAATGGCAAAATAATCACTCCTAGCATTGAGAATACTTAAAAGAATAACATTTCTTCTGAAATAAGCAAGTAAAAAACAGTCAAGTTTCAAGTCAAGTAAATAAGAATAAATATATCATATTATTTATATTTTGAAGCTTGTGAGCGTCTATAATTCGTGCTATAGTTAAAAAGTAACTAAAATATATCTCATGATGATGTACCTTTAGCTCAGTTGGTTAGAGCAGACGGCTCATAACCGTCTGGTCGTAGGTTCGAGTCCTACAAGGTACATAAGTGGTTGTGAAAAAGCTGCCCTGCATCAA
>NZ_KV817737.1:11437-68823 GCF_001814765.1 Enterococcus sp. HMSC061C05 | reverse complement strand
CGAAACTAAGCGGCTTTTTCACAACCTCTTTTTCAGAAAATAATGAAGATTTCTTTTCCTATCAATTTTTTTTGTTATAATGGGTAGGAAATGAAAACTTGCCAAGAGGAGTAATACAAGATGAATAATACTTACCCAGACGACAGTTTGACGCTGCATACGGATCTATATCAAATCAATATGATGCAGACATACTGGGAATTAGGTCGAGCTGATTTACATGCTGTTTTTGAATGTTATTTTCGAGAAATGCCTTTTAACCACGGGTACGCGGTTTTTGCAGGATTGGAACGGTTAGTCAATTATTTAGAGAATCTGACGTTTAGTGATTCCGATATTGCTTACTTACGTGGCTTAGAAGTCTATCCTGAAGGGTTTTTGGAGTATTTACAAAATTTTGAATTTAAAGCAACGGTTCGTTCTGCTCGTGAAGGTGAATTAGTTTTTGCAAATGAACCATTGATCCAAGTGGAAGGTCCTTTGGCACATTGTCAATTAGTAGAAACAGCACTGTTGAATATGGTCAATTTTCAAACGTTGATCGCGACAAAAGCAGCTCGCATCAAATCTGTGATCGGAGAAGATCCGCTCTTGGAATTTGGGACTAGACGAGCGCAAGAATTGGATGCGGCAGTCTGGGGAACTAGAGCGGCATATATCGGCGGAGCAGATGCAACAAGCAATGTACGTGCTGGAAAGATATTTGGGATACCAGCTAGCGGGACTCATGCGCATTCGTTAGTCCAATCTTATGGAAATGATTATGAAGCATTTATGGCGTACGCTAAAACCCATAAAGACTGTGTGTTCTTAGTCGATACTTATGATACGTTGAAATCAGGTGTGCCAAGTGCAATCCGTGTAGCAAAAGAATTAGGTGATAAAATCAACTTCCAAGGCGTACGTATCGACAGTGGAGATATGGCCTATATATCTAAGCGTGTTCGGGAACAATTAGATGCAGCTGGATTTACGGAAGCAAAAATCTATGCTTCAAATGACTTAGATGAAGCAACGATTTTGAATTTAAAGATGCAAAAAGCTAAAATTGATGTATGGGGTGTCGGAACAAAACTGATCACCGCTTATGATCAGCCAGCCCTTGGTGCAGTATTCAAACTAGTATCAATTGAAGATAGCGAAGGAAATATGGTGGATACAATCAAGTTATCAAGCAATGCGGAAAAAGTGACAACTCCAGGAAAAAAACAAGTATGGCGTATTACTCGAAACTCTGATGGGAAATCTGAAGGAGACTATGTCACATTATGGGATGAAGATCCTCGAGAAGAAGAAGCTATCTTTATGTTTCATCCAGTGCATACGTTTATCAATAAAACTGTTCGGGATTTTACCGCTCGTCCCGTTTTACAAGATATCTTTATCGAAGGAAAAAGAGTATACGAACTACCCGTGCTAAACGAAATCAAAGAATATACAAAAGAAAATCTAGATTCACTGTGGGAAGAGTACAAACGAGACTTGAATCCGCAAAAATATCCGGTCGATCTATCTACTGAATGCTGGAACCATAAAATGGCTACGATGGAACGAATGAAAAAAAGCGTAGCAGAACTTCATACAGAAGCATAGGAGGAGAATAAATGAGCCTGCAAACAGAAATCATCCATGAATTAGGTGTCAAACCAACAATTGATCCAACAGAAGAAATTCGTAAAAGTATTGATTTTATGAAAGCTTATTTGAAAAAATATCCGTTTCTTAAAACCTTCGTATTAGGTATTAGCGGTGGTCAAGATTCTACTTTAGCCGGACGTTTGGCGCAACTAACGATGGAAGAAATGCGTGAAGAAACGAAAGATGAAAGCTATCAATTTATCGCTGTTCGTCTTCCTTATGGTGAACAAGCAGATGAAGAAGATGCAAAAGCTGCCCTTGACTTTATCCAGCCTGATGTCAGTCTGCGAGTAAATATCAAACCTGCTGTTGATGCACAAGTACAAGTATTAAGTGAAGCAGGTGTGGTAATCAGCGATTTTAACAAAGGAAATATCAAAGCACGACAACGAATGATTACACAATATGCCGTAGCCGGAGAAAGAGCAGGAGCTGTATTAGGGACAGATCATGCTGCAGAAAACATCACTGGTTTTTTCACGAAATTTGGTGATGGAGGAGCCGATATCTTACCATTGTTCCGTTTGAACAAACGGCAAGGGAAACAATTGCTTCAAGCATTGAATGCACCGGAAAAGCTATACACAAAAATTCCGACTGCAGATCTTGAAGATGGAAAACCAATGATTGCGGATGAAGTCGCACTAGGTGTTACGTATAACGAAATCGATGATTATCTAGAAGGAAAAGAAGTTCCCGCTCAAGCACAAGAAAAAATCGAAGCGTGGTGGAACAAGACGCAGCATAAACGTCATTTGCCAATTTCTGTTTTGGATGATTTTTGGAAATAACAATAAAATAAAAAAACAGCCGTCCCTTCATAGGGATTGGCTGTTTTTTCTTTATAAAATAGAAAAGAAAACTATCAGCTGTAGTAAACTTTTAATTTGATATCCTGGTCGTAATTACCGAATCCTTTACCAAATAAAGTACAGCCACCTACATGTTCGGCATCTTCTTTTACTTCAATTCGCAAATGCCAAGTGTCTTGATCTTTAGGAATGTCGTTGATCGTGATGTTTGACAAAGGTTCCCCATTCATATTTGTCAAATGTTTGGTGATTCGGATCGTCTTCAGCAAGCCGTATTGATTAAGATTATCTGGATACCAATCAGGCGTATATTTCCCGCGGATATCAGCAAAATCTCCAGGGCTCGTCCATGTTCCTAGCTCTACGCCATTTAGGCTGAAAGTGATATCGGAAGGCCAATTGTCATTTGAAAAAGGAAATTCAGAAGAAATTTCCACAGAAACTTCCAACATTTCTAATGTATCCTCTGCATTCAAAAAATTAGGTGACTGATACTCGACAAACCCGCTGGTGAACCAGAGGATACGAGCATCCATCCTTCGAGGATCCACAAAATAGCGTGGTTCATCCACTTTTCCGATAAAGTCATGGATCGTCGCTAAACCACATGTCGGTTCAATTGCATAATTCGTATAGTGACCAATAGGTATCGATGTTTCTTTCGTGTCAAAAGCATTGAATATTTTTTCTGGGAAACTGATATCTATTTTATCGACACGAAGGCTCGAAATTTTTTGTTGTCCTATTTTCTCTGTTTTGATGATGTTCGCTTCTTCTAACTTTTTCACGTGCATCGTCGTGATCGCGCTGCTTACTCCAAGTTCTTTTGCCAAATCTTTGACATTCATCTTCTTTTTGGAAAGCAACTGAATGATCCTGATTCTTGTCTTGCTAGCTAATGCTTCATATACCGGTAAGGATTCCTCGTTTATTTGTAGTTGCATAATTTTCCTCGCTTATTTTTCTGTTAACTATATATTAACACTAGCATTAATATAGTCAATCGTTTTATAAATTACGGCTTTTATTATTAACTTTTATGTTAATTATATCTAATTTTTATTTTTTAATTAACAAAAATATTATTGACAACGCTTTCTTAAAGAGTTAACATTCATTTATAAATTAATTAAGGAGGAGACACAATGACAGTTGAAGTACAAGAAGAAGTAAAAATCAAAGAGATGAATGAGAATTATCAAAAGCCGTTGATTATTCAAAGGGCAGATCCATTTATCTATAAACATGAGGACGGATATTATTATTTCATTGCTTCTGTACCTTCATACGATCGTATTGAATTACGCCGTTCAAGAACGATTGCTGGTCTAGCTTATGCAACACCCCGTACAATCTGGCGAAAACATGAGACGGGCGAGATGAGCAAACTAATCTGGGCTCCAGAGATCCATTATATTGCTGGAAAATGGTATATCTATTTTGCTGCAACGCATACAGAAGAGATTATTGATGGATTGTTCACTCATCGAATGTATTGTTTAGAGTGTGAAGCGCAAGATCCGATGGTAGACGAAAATTGGCACGAAAAGGGTCAAGTGGTGTCGCACTTAGATACTTTTTGTTTAGATGCCACAGTGTTTGAACATAATAATCATTTATATTATGTTTGGGCACAAAAAGACAATGCTATTGAAGGAAATTCTAATTTATATATAGCAGAAATGACTAATCCGTGGACATTGAAAACAGAACCAGTTATGCTGACAAAACCAGAATTTGAGTGGGAATGTAAGGGCTTTAAAGTAAATGAGGGGCCTGCAGTATTGATGCGGAATGGAAAAATTTTCATCACTTATTCTGCAAGCGCTACCGACGAAAATTATTGTATGGGAATGATTTATGCTGATTTGGAATCTGACTTATTGAAAAGAGAAAATTGGACAAAGGTGACAGAACCTGTTTTCCAGAGCGACCTTTCTACACAACAATACGGACCTGGACATAATTCTTTTACTATTGCAGAAGATGGAGAAACAGATATTCTGGTTTATCACTGTCGGGACTATACGGAAATCAAAGGTGATCCGCTATACGACCCGAACAGACACACAAAAGTACAAGCTTTTGGTTGGGGTAACGATGGTTTCCCAATTTTTGGCAAGCCGCTTCCATATTTGAATGACTAAGAGAAAGAGGGAGAATCATGAAAAACGAATCGAATCATTTTTGGAGCTTTGCGGGAACCCATTTTACGTATTTCTTTATCTGGGCAACAGTTTTCGGATTTTTGTCGTTATGGCTGCAGCAAGTAGCAGATCTTGACGGAACGCAAGCAGGTATCATCTTTTCGTTCATGGCATTCGTTTCTTTGTTTTACCAGCCGATATTTGGGATATTGTCGGATAAATTAGCATTCAAAAAGAATCTATTGATAACTATCACGATAGCTGGAATGTTCATTGGCCCATTTTTCCAATGGCTCTTTATTCCTCTTTTATCAATCAATACTTTTTTTGGAGCGATCATCGGCAGTATTTATCTAGCTTTTGTTTTAAATGGTGGCGTAGGAGTAGTTGAGACTTACGTTGAACGGGCAAGTTTAGTGAATAAATTCGAATACGGACATTCGCGTTTAGGCGGTTCGATTGCTGGCGCTGTTGCGGCATTCGTAGGCGGAATTATCTTTACGCAAAATCCTAATTCTATTTTTTGGCTTTGCTCATTTATGGCGACAATCTTAACTGGATTAGTGATTTTTGGAGATAAAGTAAATCTTAAAAGCAGTGAAGTACCAGTAGAGGAAAAAAATGAAGTGACCAGAAAAGAGATTTTCACTTTGTTTAAAAATAAAAACTTTTGGCTCTTGTGTCTATTCTTTGTTGGGACAGCCGCTATCTATGATGTAGTAGATCAGCAATTTGCTATCTACTATCGGACTTTTTTCCATGAGGTATCTCAGGGAACAATCATCTACAGTCGATTGCTTTCAATCCAAGTAGCATTGGAGGCGATGATTATGATCCCAATGCCGAGTCTTATCAATAAAATCGGTGCGAAAAAAGGGATGATCCTGTTTGGCTGTTTGATTTTTATAAGAGTGATGCTTAGTGCATTGGCTCCCAACTGGATCGTATTGTCAGGTGCTCGATTGATTGCAGCCGTAGAAATGCCACTGCTTCTTGTTTCCGTTATGAAATATATTTCTGGCGCATTCGATTGGCGATTGTCAGCAACTGTTTATCTTCTAGGGTTTAATTTCTCCAAGCAAATCTCAGTTTTTGCATTCTCTACTATTGCTGGAAAAATGTATGACAGCATAGGATTTAAAGAAACATATATTTTTCTAGCAGTATTGGTGCTCGTAGTGACGGTTGTTGGTGCGATTGGACTAAAGAATCCAGATAAAAGAATAACACCAGTTGGTTTAGAAAAAGGAATATAGTTTCCTAAAAACAGGAGAAAGAAATAATTAGAAAGAGACAACTGGATATTTCCAAGTTGTCTCTTTCTTGTGTATAATGGATACATATGTACGTACAAATAAAAAGGGGCAAGGTAAATGGCAAAATATCAAGATATTGCAGAAGAGATAAAACAAAAGATCCTTCATGAGGAATACGAAGTAAATACAACCATTCCCTCAGAATTCAAGCTGCAAGAAATATATGACGTCAGCAGACATACGATTCGGCAAGCAATCGCTGTGTTGGTAAATGAGGGCTATCTGCGTAAAGAAAAAGGATCGGGCACATATGTAGATGACAGCTATAAGACAGAAAAAGCACCATTGAACAGAACAAAAACGATCGGTGTCATCACCACATATCTCTCTGATTATATTTTTCCGTCGATTATCCGAGGAATCGAAAATGAATTACGAAAATCTGGGTATTCATTGCTTTTAGCCAGTACGAATAACGATCACGAATTGGAGAAAGAGTGTTTGAAGAAAATGATTGCTTATGGGGTAGATGGTTTGATCGTTGAGCCTACGAAAAGTAATCAGTATAATCCAAACTTAGCACTTTATGTTGCTTTAAGAGAACAAGGTATTCCGATGGTGATGATCAATGCTGCTTATGAAGAGTTAAATGCCTCTTATATTTGTTTAGATGATGTGAAAGTCGGTTTTATGGCAGCAGAATATTTGATAAAAAAAGGACATCAACGTCTGTTGTTCATTACAAAAATCGACGATCTTCAAGGAAAATACAGGATGAAAGGTTTTATCAGCGCGTGTGAACAGTATAATGTGCGATTTTTGACAGAAGATATCATTACTTTCACCACGGAAACACGAGAAACGATTGCTGAAAAAACAGTACAACGGTTGAAAGAAGAACAAGCTTTAGATGGCATCATTTGCTATAACGATCAAATAGCTAGTTTATTGCTAGATAAGCTGACAGAAAATGGCTATCAAATTCCAGATGACCTATCGATCGTAGGAACAGACGATTCTTCTTTAAGCCATTTAGGAAATAAAAAATTGACAACATTGACGCATCCAAAAGAAAAGTTGGGACAAGATGCCGCACGGTGGATCGTCACAACGATTGAAAAAGGACAGGCACAGCCGAATATTCTTTATGAGCCTGTACTAGTTGAACGGGAAACAGTAAAAGAAAACGAAAAATAAGAGACGGGTTTTTACCGCCTCTTATTTTTATATCAATTTGAGACTGTGGCAAAAATCATCAAACATGAGAAACTGTGTTTTGAACTTGTCCCTTGTGACTCGGAACTAAGCGGCTCCTCTTGTTTCTTGAAGTTGCCTACTTCTGTCACAACCTCTTTAAGAATGATGGATAGAAATACGTTTAGGATAAGTTTTTTTAGATGCACTTTGTTCGATTTCCTCTAAAGATTTCCCACGAGTCTCTGGTACGATCTCTTGAATAAATAAAACCCCTAAAAAGCAGATGATCCCAAAAATACCGAAAACGATTTCTTGAGACATAGAAGCAGTCATCACAGGAAAAAGCAAGCCGACTAGGAAAGAACCAATCCAATTGAAAGAAGAGGCCAGGCCAGATGCTCGCCCGCGGACAGCTAGTGGGAATATTTCGCCTACGATTACCCATGTCAGTGGAGCCCATGTGCAAGAATAAAATGCGACATAAATACATAAAAACAAGAGAATCAACAACGAATTTGTATGAGCATCCAGTACAGTTCCTAAAACAGCTGGTAGGATGAAAGAAAGTCCCATCACGCTACCGCCTATTTTCAATAAAGTTCGCCGATTGAACTTGTCTGCAATAACCAAAAAGAGCAAAGAACCAGCAACTAAAATGATTCCTTGGATGATCGGCCACATCAATGCATCGCTCGCTGCATGCCCAGTCGCTTTTTCTACGATCAGTGGAATATAGTAAAAAATAGCATTAGCTCCTTGAAATTGCTGGAATACTGCTACACCAATACCGGCAATAACTAACGAACGATACTTTTCTAAAAATAAAGTATGCCAAGAAGTTACGGTTGTCTTTTCTTGTTTGACATTCAGTTGAATTTGTTCGAATTCCTGTTCAGCTTCGTTTGGTGTCCGAATATAGTTCAATACTCTTTTTGCCTCTTCCAAGCGACCAGATTGCACAAGAAAACGCGGTGACTCTGGTAGAGCTAAAACGCCGAAAAATAAAATCAGTGCAGGAACAGCAGCGAGTCCTAACATCACGCGCCAAGCCATCGTTTCAGGTAACCCTTTTAGCAAATAATCTGCAACATAGGAAAGGAGCATGCCAGAAGCAATCATCACTTGATTGATCCCTGACAATCTTCCCCTTAGTCTAGCAGGAGCCATTTCAGACATATAAGCAGGAACTAGGGCAGATGCAGCGCCAACAGCTAAACCTAGAAGAATCCTTGCTGCAATCAGAAAATAAGAACCATTGTGAGGGGCAGATGCAGAAAGGATAGAACCAGCCACAAAAATAAGTGCAGAAAGAAGAATCATTTTTCGTCGTCCAAGCTTATCAGAAAGAAGACCAGATAAAGAGCCACCAAGGATCGCACCTAACATGACCGAAGACGTGATCCATCCTATCAAAGAAGCCTTACCTGCCAAACCCCAATCATGTTGTAAAAAAGGTAAAGCGCCGGTCATAACACCAATATCATATCCAAATAGAATGCCGCCAAATGCGCCAAAAAAATAAATAAACGATGAGGAAACTTTTTTTTCTTTTTTCATAAGTATTCTCTCCTTCTAGAATTTCGAGAAGGCGGTTGATCAGATTTTGTAAGCAATTTCATTCTATAACTTATGTACGTACAAAACAAGCGTTTTTTATTATATTCTTGAAAATAACCACTTGACATGTACGTACAAAAGTATACAATAATCATTGTAAGCGCTACTAAAAAAGACGGTTTGATCAGGTTTGACGAGAAGGAGGGAGTTAGATCATTATGAAGGAAGTAAATGCGCAAAGTATGTTAGATGTCATAGATGGTCGTACATCTTTAGGAATTGAGTTTGGATCAACTAGGATCAAAGCTGTATTGATTGATTCATCTTTTACTCCTATTGCCGCTGGTAGTTATGAGTGGGAAAACAAACTAGAAAATGGTATCTGGACCTATTCATTAGAAGATATTTGGAAAGGACTGCGCGTCAGTTACCGAAAAATGGCAGCAGAAGTATTCGAAATCTATGGCGAGAATCTTACAACGATCGGGTCGATTGGGTTCAGTGCAATGATGCACGGTTATCTAGCATTTGATAGCAAGGAACAGTTACTAGTACCATTTCGTACTTGGCGAAATACAATCACTGAAGAAGCAGAACGAATATTAACGGAAAAATTTCAATACAATATTCCGCAGAGATGGAGTATCGCTCATTTGTATCAAGCTATCTTGAATAAAGAAGAACATGTGAGAGAAATTGATTTTTTGACAACGCTTGCAGGGTATGTTCATTGGCAGCTTACTGGTGAGAAAGTACTAGGCGTAGGAGATGCATCAGGCATGTTTCCTATCGATCCTTCAACGAAAACCTACCATCAAGAAATGAAAAATATTTTTGGTCAATTAATCGAAAAAGAGCGTATAGCGATTGATTTGGATCACATTTTGCCTAAAGTTCTAGTAGCAGGAGAAGAAGCTGGCAAGTTGAGCGAATCAGGGGCTTATCTGATCGACCCTACGGGAAACCTGAAGCCAGGAATCCCGATTTGTCCGCCAGAAGGAGATGCAGGAACCGGTATGGTCGCTACGAACAGTGTAGCCAAACGGACAGGGAACATTTCGGCTGGTACTTCCGCCTTCGCTATGATCGTATTAGAAAAAGAACTAGAAAATGTCCATCCGGAAATCGACATGGTCACTACACCTTCAGGAGAACTAGTAGGTATGGTTCATACGAATAACTGCTCTTCGGATATCAATGCTTGGGTCAATATTTTTGAAGAATTTACCAATTCTTTGGGTATGGAGATAAGCAGAGATAAATTATTTACGGTATTATTCAACAAAGCGCTAGAAGGCGATACGGATTGCGGGGGATTACTTTCTTATGGTTATTTTTCCGGTGAAAACATTACAGGAGTAAATGAAGGAAGGCCATTATTTGTACGTACACCAGGTAGCCGTTTTGATTTAGCGAATTTCATGCGGATCCATTTAGCCAGTGCTTTTGGCGCAATGAGAATCGGAATGGATATATTGAAATCTGAGGATGTCCAAATTGATCGTTTAGTGGGGCATGGGGGGATTTTTAAAACACCAGAAGTTGGACAGCGGATTCTAGCATCTGCTATGGAGGCGCCAGTTACAGTGATGGACACAGCCGGAGAAGGTGGAGCGTGGGGGATCGCGTTATTAGCAGCCTATATGATGGATCGACACGGGAAATCTTTAGAAAACTTCTTGGCAGAAGACGTGTTTGGACAAGACCAAGGAATCACCATCACACCTTCAGCAGAAGAAATAGCAGGCTATCAGATATTTATGAGTCGTTACCGTGAGGGGATCGACATTGAAAAAACAGCGATTCATCAATTGCAAGAAAAAGGAGTGATAGAAAATGCTGGAACAACTGAAAGAAGAAGTGTATCAAGCAAATCTTGACTTACCTAAACACGGACTTGTCAAATATACATGGGGAAATGTGAGCGCTTTTAATCCTGAAACACGATATTTCGTTATCAAACCTAGCGGGGTCAGCTATGAAGAGATGACAGCAGACGACATGGTCGTTGTGGACTTGGACAATCATATCATTGAAGGTAAACTCAATCCCTCTTCGGATACGCCTACTCATGCTGTTTTATATCGTTCATTTCCTCAAATCGGAGGAATCGTCCATACTCACTCGACATGGGCGACGATCTGGGCACAAGCAGGATTGGATGTTCCTGCGATGGGGACGACGCATGCAGATACTTTTTATGGATCGGTACCTTGTGCTCGATTTTTGACACAACAGGAAATCGACAGCGGATACGAATATGAAACAGGAAAAGTTATCATAGAAACATTCAAAGAACGCAAAATTGATCCCTTAGCAATTCCAGGGGTACTTTTACACGGACACGGTCCATTTACTTGGGGGAAAGATGCGCAAAGTGCGGTAATGAACGCAGTCGTACTAGATGAAGTATGCAAGATGAATTTATTTACCAGACAGCTCAATTCATTTTCAGAAGAGCTGCCTCAACGGATTTTAGATAAACATTATTTACGAAAACACGGAAAAAATGCGTATTACGGACAAAACAAATAAAAGGAGTGGCTAATTATGTTGAATATTGGAGAAAAAGAATTTTGGTTTGTTGTAGGATCACAGCATTTATATGGGGAAGAAGCACTGCGAGAAGTAAAGAAACATGCACAAGAAATGGTCGATGAACTGAATGAAAATGGCCAATTGCCTTATCCTATCCGCCTTCAAGAATTAGCAGTTACTGCTGATACGATCACAAAAATCATGAAAGAGGTCAATTATCGAGAAGAAGTAGCAGGTGTGATCACTTGGATGCATACTTTCTCACCAGCAAAAATGTGGATCCGTGGGACAAAGCTTCTACAAAAACCATTGCTTCATTTAGCTACGCAATATAACGAAAGCATTCCTTGGAAAACGATCGATATGGATTTCATGAATTTAAATCAATCCGCTCATGGCGACCGCGAATATGGGTTCATCAATGCTCGATTAAATAAACAAAATAAAATCGTCGTTGGCTACTGGAAACGACCTGAGATCCAAAAAGAGATTGCTGATTGGATGGATGTTGCAGTAGCCTATAATGAAAGTTTTGGAATAAAAGTGGCTCGTTTTGGTGACAACATGAGAAACGTGGGTGTCACAGAAGGAGACAAAGTGGAAGCACAGATTCAATTTGGATGGACTGTTGATTATTTTGGTATCGGAGATCTTGTACAAGTAATCGATCGCGTGTCAGACGAAGAAGTCGAACAATTATTTGAAGAGTATAAGGAATTGTATACCTTCGACTATGGTGATTATGAAGAAAAGACATGGGAAGAACATGTAAAAGTACAAGCTCAGCAGGAAATCGGTATTCGCCGTTTCTTAGAAGAAGGAGGCTATAACGCTTTTACGACTAATTTTGAAGACCTTTATGGAATGAAACAACTGCCCGGACTAGCTGTACAACGTTTGATGGCAGAAGGATACGGTTTTGCTGGGGAAGGCGACTGGAAAACTGCAGCGATTGATCGTTTGCTGAAAATCATGGCTCGAGGAAAAGATACAGGATTCATGGAAGATTATACTTACGAGCTAGCTAGTGGCCAAGAAGCAATCTTAGAATCCCATATGATGGAAGTAGATCCGACGCTTGCTGCGACGAAACCAAGAATCGTTGTTTCTCCTTTATCAATGGGAGATAGAGAAGATCCGGCGCGTCTTGTATTTGATGGGAAAGCAGGAGAAGGGGTAGTCGTATCGATGGCAGATTTCGGTACGCATTATAAACTGCTGATCAATGAAGTAGAAGCCTTTGAACCAACGACTGAAGCACCTAACTTACCTGTTGCACGTGTGTTATGGAAAACTAAACCGAATTTCCATGAAGGTGTCCATTCATGGATTCAGGCAGGTGGCGGTCATCATACCGTTGTCTCGCTAAATCTAACAACAGATCAAATTGAAACATGGGCAAAATTAGTTGAGTTGGAAACAGTTGTTATTAGATAAAAAGAGGTTGTGAAAAAGCCACTTAGTTTTAAGAAATAAGAAGAGATTGACGAAATTTGCTTTTCAACTATTTTTGAAATTTTGGCTTATTATCAATGTCAGCTAACTGAACACCATTTATCAAGAAATCTCACCCACAATATTTTGCTCTCAAAAATAAGGCTTATGGCAGTAACTTGTCATGGCCTTATTTTTATCACTAAGCCTACTCTGCTCTAACTGCTATTTTTGCTTCTAGGAAGTCAAATGGTAAACAGTTGTCTAATTGCAAAAATTTCGAGATACTTATTAGTAAGGAGGGGGTTTTATGTATCACGTTCATTTGATTGATGCTATTCCAGAACAAGAGATAGAAAAGTTACAAGGGGAATATTTCAAAATAATAGATGATTTGCCAGCCGAAGGAATAGTCATTCGTAGTACGAAAGTGAAAGACGAATGGCTTACACCAGATTTGCTAGCAATTTCAAGAGCTGGTGTTGGGGTGAACACGATCAACGTTGAAAAAGCTTCTGAAAACGGGACGATCGTTATGAATACACCAGGTGTAAATGCTAATGCAGTAAAAGAGCTTGTTTTGTGCTGTTTGCTCTTATCTTCCCGTCCGATAATCGAAGCAAGTCGTATGGTACAAACACTAACAGGTCCTAATATTTTAGAACAGGCAGAAAACAAAAGAAGTGCTTATGTGGGACGAGAGTTGCAAGGCAAAACCATTGGCCTTCTTGGCCTTGGCGCGATAGGTACAAAAGTAGCGCTAAGTTGCTATGGCTTAGGGATGGATGTCTTGGGTTATTCTATCCGCGATGCCCAGTTGGATTATGTTCGGCAAGCAGATTTAGAAACAGTTCTTTCTGCCTCGGATTACATCGTAGTCATGCTGCCATTGACAGAAGATACAAAAGGATTGATCGATCAGGTGAATATAGAAAAAATGAAAAAAGATGCTGTACTTATCAATGTAGGAAGAAGTGAAATCGTTGATAAATATGCTGTTATGCAAGCATTGGAAAAACAACATCTGGCCAAATACGTGACTGATTTCCCAGAAGAAGAGTTCTTAGAAAATGACCGTATACTTATGTTGCCTCATCTAGGGGGATCGACTCAGGAAGCTTTGGCAGACAGCGGACGTTTGGCAGTTGAAGCCTTAAAAGATTATCTTTTGTTCGGTACGGTTAGAGAAGCGGTCAATTATCCATCCGCACGAATGTTTTTCCAAGCGCCGTTTCGATTCACTATATTTTATCAAAAGAAAACCAATATATTAGCAGAGATATTTTCTCTGCTGAATGAGAACGAGCTAGCGATCGCAGATATATCGCGTAACCATAAGAATGAGCATGTCTACATATTGATTGACATAGACAGTACTGATTTTGAACAGCTCAATCAAGTGAAACAACAGCTAGAAAAAATTTCTGGAGTACGAAAAGTCCGCTTATTAAAGAAACCAGAAAGGTCATAAAGCAAGAGAATATTTGGATTTCATTAATTCTTCTTTCCGTTCTTTACTTTCGAATTTCGTACAACTAAAATAAGAGAAACAACATTCTTTTGTTGATAGAAATGAAGGAGCAAGCATTTGAAAAGATATATAAGCAGACTTTCAACCAAACAGAAAAAGATTTTAAAAGGAACAGCAACGATCATCAGTATCTTTTTTCTTGTTGTTTTTAGTAATTTGTTTTTGCAATGGTGTCAAAATGATCTATCCGTAGACCTTGCGTTGAAATTTGCTTTTTCTTGGCATACGGAAAAATTCTTCTTAGCCTGTCTCGTCTTGCTGATCATTCTTATTTTTCTGATTGCACTAGCAGGATCTGTCCCTTTAGGTTCCCTTACGTATGTCGTAACCATTGGTGTGTTAGGTTTTGCAAATTATATGAAAATGAGTTATCGGCAAGAACCGATTTATCCAGACGATTTGAAGATGATCACTGAAATCGGATTGCTGAAAGATATGACCGGCACTATGCTGTTTACAATGATCTTAGCTGCCGCAGGAACCGTGCTAGGATTGTTTTGCTGGTACATGTTTCGAAGCCTGAAAAAAGGAAGGCGATTCCAATTGATCCGATTAACGACACTGCTTGTGGCAATTGGACTGCTAGGGTATATCAGTAATTTCAACAATCCCGATAATTTGTTGCGAAAAGCATATAATAAAACGGCACTATGGATACCTTACAGTCAGAAAATGAACTACTATAACACTGGTTTTATCGGTGGTTTTTTGTACAATCTGAAGGTAGAACCAATGAATGAACCTGAAGGATATTCGAAAGAAAAGATCAAAGAAATCACTGAAAAATACCAGAAGCTAGCCGATGAAAAAAATAAAGCTGTAGAGGAAGAGTCGCCGAACATCGTGTTCGTGATGAGTGAAAGTTTCTCAGATCCTAGTCGATTAAACGGCGTAGAAGTATCTGGTGAGCCATTGGCAGATTATTATGAAGTAGCTGATCAAACATATAGTGGCAATATGCTTTCTCAAAACTATGGCGGTGGAACAGCAAATATCGAATTCGAAGCATTGACTGGTTTTTCTATGGCGTTATTTAATGCGCAACTCACCACCCCTTACACGATGCTTGTACCAAAAATGGATCAGCTTCCTTCTATCGTTTCAGCGTTAAACGCACAATCATACCAGACGACAGCGATCCATCCATACAATACTTCGATGTATAAAAGAGAGGATGTTTATCAGACATTAGGATTTGACCAGTTCATCAGCGAGCGTACGATGACCTATACGGATACGATAGAGAATAATCCATATATTTCTGATGAGTCAGCTTACAAAGAAGTAATGACACTTCTCAAGGAAGAAAAAGCACCTCAGTTCATTCATTTAGTCACGATGCAGACACATATGCCTTACAATGGAAAGTATGATAGACTGGGCTATTCTGCAGAAATTTCAGATGGAAGTGGGACGCTTGACTTAGAGAATTATCTGCAAGATATTTCCTATAGCAGCACGGCACTGAAGCAGTTCACGGAAGAATTGAAGAATCTTTCTAGAAGGACTCTAGTTGTTTTTTGGGGGGATCATCTGCCAGGAATCTATTCAGATACCATCCAAGCCAAAAATGATAAACAAACATTACATGAAACACAATTCTTGATGTTCGACAGTAAAGGGAAATTAGAAAAGCAAACGACTCAAGATGCAATCACCAGTCCTTTTTATTTTGCAGCGAATCTAATGGAACAGACGAATCAGACAACGAATGGTTTTTATCAGCTGCTTTTATCATTAGAACAAGAACTTCCGGCGTTTGAACGAGAACTGTACTATCAAAACGGACAGTGGTATAAAGAAGCGCAATTCAATCGCTCGCAACAAGAGATTTACGACGAATATCAATTGATCCAATATGACATTGTCGCAGGGAAACAATATAGTTTAGCAGATGGTTTCTTTGAGCACGAATAAGAATGGCGAGCTGTATAGAAACCATTAAATTTTTTCAAGTACTTGTCATTTGAGGATAAAAACAAGTAGAATAAATAATAACAATAATGGAGAAAGTAGGAAAACAAACATGTTACCGAATATTGGCTATTATGTGCAGTCCATCGATCAAATCGTCAAGGAAACCGAAGCAATCGGAGAAGGAATGCATCCGAAATATGAAGTGATCAGAAACGCAATCGATGAAGGAAAAACAAGTGAACTGGACAGATCGACCCTTGAAGAGACCGTCCAGTTATTTGAAGAAGGAACAAAAAAATATCGGGCAATGCTTAAGAAAGTCAGTACATTGCGCCCACCAGCAAAAGCAATGGGCATTCATAAAAATTTTGAAAAAGCTTATCTTTCATATGTAGCAGGCTGTGAAGAAATGATTCAAAGTATTGATCTTGAGTCAGGAGTAGATAAAGATTTATTCAATACATCTGAAGCAAAACAAGACCAAGCGACTGGCCAATTGACAGCTGCCATCCAAAAAATGACTAATTTGTTATTGAAAAAATAAAAGAAAACTTTGATGACAATGAAAACTAGAGTTATCTAATATAAATGTAATATTGTCTTTATGATAGAGTGAACAAAATCCTTTATGATAAGAACATACCTATAACCAACAACCTTGTACTTACTCAAAATTGAGTAAATACTCCTTTTCCGCAGAGTCTAACCAACTCGGCGGTTTTTTTATTTATAGAAAAGGACGTCAGAACAGACGAAAAAGTCTTGCGCTGATGTCCTTTTCAGATAGTATGGAAGGTTGATTAGTTTTCTACATTCCGTACATATTGTTCAAAGTAGTTCTGTAAATCGGCTTTGAGTTTCTGATATTCCTCTTCGTTATACTCTTTATCTTCGATTTTTCCATCAAAGAAAGGAATATTCAGTTCTTCCCGCAGCCTGTCTAATACGTCTTGCTGATTCATTTTATTCTCCTTTTCTTGCTAACGATCAAAATAAACACAGACACATTCTGGTGCATAGACATCTTTTTGCAATAATTCCAGTAATCCTGTTTCAGGATGACGGCGGTATAATGTCAGATTATCGGTATTCTGATTAGCACATACGACAAAATCATTGCTTGGATCTAGTGCGAAATCGCGAGGAAAATCGCCTTCTGTTGAGATGATTTGTTTATTTTGGATGTGAGAACCATCTTCGGAAACTGCGAATACGGCAATCGAGTTGTGTCCCCGATTAGAAGCGTAAAGGAACTTGCCATCATTGGAAATGCGAATAGCAGCCCCTCCATTTTCACCGTCGAATTCTTCTGGCAAGGTCGATATTTTCTGTAATTCTTCAAAATCACCTGTTTCTTTATCATAAGAAAGCACTCGGACTGTGCTGTCTAATTCACCAAATAAATAGGCGAATTGTCCATTCGGATGAAAGACGAGATGGCGAGGGCCTGTTCCTGGCTCTGCAGTGAAGGTAGTTACAAGATTCAATTTGCCGTTTTCGGACACATCATAAGTATACACACGATCTGTACCAAGATCACATACGACTAATCGTTGGTCAGGAGTCAGATCCGTATAATGGACATGCGCATGATCTTGGTTTTTATGAGGGCCTGTCGCTTCTTGATGGAATACTGAATCCGCTGCTTTCAGCTCGCCATCTCCTAATATGTGATAGACATTTACTTCGCCTTTATGGTAGTTGGCCCCATAGAGCAATTGCCGTGTTTCATCAACCGCTACATAACATAAAGGAGCCCCAGACTCTGTTACCGCATTCAAAAAATGAAAATCCTTATCGTACGCACCGGCACCACCTAATCCGTCTACACTGGTAACCGTGTAAAGATTGCCAGCTTTGCTTTTTGCTAGGTAGGTAGGGCTGTTCTCTTCAACAGCCAATGAAAGACTGGATAATTCTTCTTTTTCTGTATCAAGATCGATCGTATAGATTCCTTTGCTTTCGCGACGCGTATAGGTTCCTAAAATTATCTTTTCGATCATATGAGCTGATTCCTCCTAATGGTAATGAAATAGTTTTCGTTTTTATTCTATCACATAATTATTCCCCACGGCTAAAGAATGAGAATGTGTTATACTGTTTTTGAAAGCAAGTAAAGGAGAGAGTGCGATGATTCAGGCAACGATTACAGAAATTGGAACAGAAGCAATAAACAAGGAAGAACCGATGCTGATTTTGTTCGATAAAACAGCAACAGCTGCCTTGCGAAAATATTCGGTGATTCAAGAGGTGTCGAAAGATGAACCTTTTTCTTTGAAAGCAGGCGGAACGATTACTTTTGATGGTCAGTCGTATACGATCGATTATGTCGGTCCGATGGCCAATGGAAATTTAGAGACGGTAGCTCACGTATCATTGATTTTTGATACCTGTCCAGAAGAAGGACAAATTGCAAACGGAATCTATCTCCATCCGCATGAACTGCCTGCTATTGGTTTGGGAAGCCAAATTATTTATAACTAACAGGAGGACTTATGGAAGGGAAGAATAAGAAGAACAGACCGGTGTCTTGGTTTTGGCGCTGGTTTTTAAATAATCAAGTGGTCACAGCTTTACTTGTTGTATTGTTAATATTGCTGATCGTCTTTTTATTTACAAAAGTTTCTTATTTGTTTGCACCGATCTGGCAATTTTTAGCAATCGTAGGACTACCTATCATTCTAGCAGGCATCTTGTATTACTTGATGAATCCGGTAGTTGATTACTTTGAGAAGCGAAAAGTACCAAGGCTCTATAGTATCATTGGGCTGTTTGTTTTGGTCGTTGCATTAATCGTATGGGGAAGCGTAGTGATCATCCCTAAGATCCAGGAACAAACAGTCAGCTTTATCAGTAACTTTCCTCAATACGTTGATACGATCGATAATAAATTGACCGAGATCTTGAGAGACCCGCTGTTCAACCAATTTCGAGAACAGCTGGAAACAGCAGGTGATAAGTTCATGAATTCAGCAGGTGATATGATCCAAGACATATCTAAGAGTACAGTTCAGAGTCTTGGGAGTTTTGTTGGTGCGGTAGCGACTATTTTAGTAGCTTTGCTGACGATGCCGTTTATCTTATTTTATTTATTGAAAGATGGTAAGCGATTAGCCCCTTATTTCGTCAAGTTTTTACCAACACGCATGCAAAAACCGACGTTGAATGTGCTGAGTGAAATGAATAGTCAAGTTTCCTCATATATAAGAGGGCAATTAACTGTGGCTTTTGCTGTGGCAATCATGTTTATGATTGGTTTTGCAATCATTGGTTTAGAATATGCTGTCACGTTGGGAATCATTGCAGGGTTCTTGAATCTGATCCCATACTTAGGCTCATTTTTAGCAATGATTCCAGCCATCTTTTTAGCTATTGTGGCAGGTCCATTCATGATCATCAAGGTACTGATCGTTTTTGCAGTAGAACAGACAATAGAAGGACGCTTGATCTCTCCGTTAGTATTGGGAAATCAGTTAGCAATCCATCCAGTAACGATCTTATTAGTTTTGCTGACGTCAGGGAAATTGTTCGGGATCGTTGGTGTGATCTTGGGGATTCCTGTTTATGCAGCAGCTAAAGTAGTGATCACTCATGTTTTTGAATGGTACACAACGATTTCTTCTCTTTATGAAGAAAATCCGTTGAAAAAGCAGAAAGAATAACAAAAAGAGACAGAGGAAAATATCCAAAGCACAAATGTTGCTTTGAAGATTTTTCCCTCTGTCTCTTTTATATACATTTACCTCAATTTTAAAATGATTTACCTAAAGCAGCAGCTTTATCTAATGCATTTTGCATCAACTCATCTGCACGGTCAGGGTCATAATCGATTCCTTCGATGAATAGTTGATCTACTTGATCGATGCCTACAAAGTTCAAAATACCTTTTACATATTGAGAGGCAAAGTCTTGTCCGTTGTATACACCGCCATTAGATTGGATGTGCAGTGCTTTTTTACCTGTCACTAATCCTTCTGGCCCGTTTTCTGTATAGCGGAACGTTTTTCCAGCTACATTGACAGTATCGAACCAAGCTTTTAATTTTGTTGGGATATTTAGATTCCATAAGGCGTTTGCGATAACGATTTTATCAGCAGCAAGGAACTGCTCAGTCAATTCATTGAAACGAGCGATTTTTTGTTGTTGACTTTCTGATAAGGAAGTGAATTCTGCACCAGCACGTAATGCTTCCCAACCTGATAATAATTCTTCATCGATTTCTGGAATATCATCGCGATAAAGTTCCAAAACAGTCACTTCATCATCTGGATGATTTTCTTTATAACTTGTTAAAAAAGACGTCAATGCCTTAACTGTACGTGATTCTTCTGCAGTTAGGGGATGACCTTTGACTACTAAAACAGATGCCATATGCTTACCTTCTCCTTTTATTGCTATGATTGTTATAACTATGACTAACAAAATCAGTTTACTCGAAAAAGAAAAGGCTATCAAGTCATATTGATAAGGTTGAAGAATAAATAACTAAAAAAAGACAGGATATAAAAGAAGCTATGACACGATTTTTGTCACAGCCCCCTTTGAATCTAACAAGCAATGTTCAAGCAACGCTTGACTGAAGAGCTTCCATCCCACCAATGATATAAACAGCACGAAATCCGCTGGCAGTAAGTTGATCGGCTAATGCTTCTGATCGTCTGCCTGTGTAGCTTAGAATATAATAAAGTTTTTTTGGATCTAGATTTTTTAATTGTCTTGGCAAGATAGCAGCGGGGATAGAAAGCGAGTGGCTTAAGTGTTTTTTTGTGTAATCTAAAGTATTTCTTGTATCTAAAACGATGCTGTCAGCATCGAGAGGCAATTTATTGAAGTCTTGGACACTAATTGATTGGGCCATTTATCTCATCCTTTGTTTAGTATGTGGCTATTTTAATGGGCAGCTCTCATTAATTCAAATGGAAGGATTCCTCTTATCACTTTTTTAATGTATCGGATAATAATGAAAAAAACTATGCAAATGTCTTGCAAAACAGGTGGGAGGTGTTATAATGACATAGCGTCATATGACAATGTGTCATCTTAGAAGAAAGGAGGATCCATATGCCGACACAGACATTTTTCCATTTGCCGAAAGAAAAACAAAAAAGGTTAATTGAAGCGGCGAGAATCGAGTTTTCTAGAGTACCTTTAAAAGAAGCCTCGATTGCTAATATCGTCAAATTAGCGGATATCCCTAGAGGCAGTTTCTATCAGTATTTTGAAGATAAAGAGGATCTTTATTTTTATTACTTTGAGACAATGAGACGTGACAGCTCTAAAGATATGTTGCAACTAATGAAAGAATCCGATGGTGATCTATTCAAAGGATTCGAATCCTATTTTTCTAAAATGATTTATGAGATTTTGGAAGGTGAGAATGCTTCTTTTTATCGTAACTTATTTATGAACATGGATTACCGTGCCTCAAGAAAAGTCGCTCCTCATACGAGTCGCCAAAAAACGCCTCACGATCCACATAAAGAACACAAACAAGATGCAAAAGAGTTGCTTGAATTGATTGATCGGACGAAGTTGAAAGTAAAAAATGATCATGAATTGGAATTACTGATCCAATTAGTGATGAATACTGTATTTACAACAATTGCGCATTCGTATCGCTTATTTTCAACATCTGAAGATTACTCAGTAGAGCAAGCAATCAGTGAATTCAATTTGAAACTTTCTTGGCTGAAAAACGGAGTATATAAATAGAAAGAAGGGAACTAGATGCTAAAAATCGTAAAACGGATCTCCTTGACTTCAGCAATTGCAGCTGCAGTTTTCATGGTGATCCAAGTACTGGCAGATTTATATTTGCCGACACTTACCTCCAATATTATTGATAAAGGGGTAGCGCAAGGAGATGTCGATTATATTTGGCATACAGGTTTTGTGATGATCGGCTTTTCTTTGATCAGTATCTTAGCCGCTATTGCAAATACATTTTTTGCTACTCGAGAATCACAGAAACTGGGTAAGCAATTGCGTACGGATGTCTATAAAAAATCAGAGAGCCTGACAAAAGATGCGTTTGACAAATACGGAACGGCCTCTTTGATCACAAGAACGACCAATGATGTGACTCAAATCCAAATGGTCACACAAATGTTTTTACGTATGATGATCAATGCACCAATCACGTTGATTGGCGCAAGCATACTTGCTTATCAAAAAGATCATCAGTTGACAAAAATCTTCTTAGTCGTCATTCCAGTAATGATTATTTTGATTGGCGGAATCATGTATTTTGCTGTTCCATTATTCAAAAGCATGCAAAAGAAAACTGACCGTTTGAACCTGGTATTTCGAGAAGGGTTGACAGGTGTCAGAGTCATCCGCGCATTCGATAAGACGCGCTTTGAAGAAAATCGTTTTGATTTAGCGAATAAAGACTATACAAATACGGCAATCAAAGTGAATACGATCGTCGCATTGATGATGCCGATGATGACATTGATCATGAGCGGTACAAACGTAGCAATCACTTGGTTTGGTGGACACTACATAGCAGATATGACCTTAGAAGTCGGTAATCTGATTGCATTTATGACTTATGCGATGCAGATCTTGATCAGCTTTATGATGCTTTCCGCTATTTTCATCATGGTACCTCGTGCACAAGCTTCAGCTGACCGTATCAATGAGGTGTTGGATGAAAAAATCGGTATCCATGACCCTGAAAATCCTAAAACCGTTTCTTTTGCTGGAAAAGAAGCAACATTGGCCTTCAATCATGTCAATTATCGATATCATGGAGCAGAAAAACTTGCATTGGAAGATATTGATTTTCAAGCTAAGTCGGGCGAGATTGTCGCAATCATAGGAGGAACTGGTTCAGGTAAAACGACCTTAGTCAATTTGATCCCCCGATTATATGACATCGAATCTGGTTCGATCCAAATAAACGGAACGGACGTCAGTGAAATGACTCAATATAATTTGCGGGAGCTAATGGGCTTTGTTCCTCAAAAAGCAGTTCTTTTCTCTGGAACGATCCGAGACAATATGCAGTATGGTAAGCCGGATGCAACAGATGAAATGATTTGGAAAGCATTAGAAATCGCACAAGCTAAAGATTTTGTTTCAGAGATGGAAGATGGCTTAGACAGCCATGTGGAACAAGGAGGAGGAAACTTCTCCGGCGGACAAAGACAGCGTCTAGCAATTGCACGGGCATTAGTCAAAACAGCAGACATTTATGTGTTTGATGATTCCTTCTCAGCATTGGATTTCAAAACGGATGCCAATCTTCGCCAAGCATTGAAAACGAATATGAAAGAAAGTATCACGGTTTTAGTTGCTCAACGAGTAAGTACAGTAATGGATGCAGATATGATCCTTGTACTAGATGAAGGAAAACTAGTTGGCAAAGGAACACATGAAGAACTATTGGCAACAAATGAAACTTATCAAGAAATCGTTCATTCACAACTAAGAGAGGAGGACTTAGCATGAGTAAAACAAACACACGTCCCTCTCACGGACCAGCAGGCGGTCCAGGACACGGCGGACCTGGCAGGAATCTCGGTGTAAAAGGGGAAAAGCCTAAAAATTTCTGGGGAACAGTACGCCGATTGTTTGGCTATATGTCTAAACGTATGGTTGCAATCATCGCTGTATTTGTACTAGCAATAGCAGCCGTGATTTTCCAAATCCAAACACCAAAAGTTTTGGGGAAAGCAACTACAGAAATATTCAAAGGTGTAATGGCTGGCGCGCAACAGATGCAACAAGGGCAACAAGTAACAAAATTTCCGATAGATTTTGATAAAATTGCGCAAATCATTGCAACAGTAATCGTGATGTATTTGATCTCAGCTGTATTCAACTTTTTACAGCAGTTTATTATGACACGTGTTTCACAGCGGACAGTTTATGAGTTGCGTCATGACTTGGAAGCCAAAATGAATCGTGTACCGATTTCCTATTATGATACACATACAAATGGCGATATCATGTCTCGAGCAATCAATGATATGGATAACATCGCAAGCACGCTGCAACAAAATTTGACTCAATTTGTAACTAGTGCAGTCACATTGATCGGGGTCATCGTGATGATGCTTTCAATCAGCTGGCAATTAACGTTAGTCGCGTTATTGATGATTCCTTTAAGCTTGATCATCGTTATGGTCGTTGCGCCAAAATCACAAGTGTTTTTCGCAGATCAGCAAAAAAGTTTAGGTTTATTGAATAACCAAGTAGAAGAAACATATGGTGGTCATACGATCGTTAAAACATTCAATCATACTGAAAAAGATCAGGAAGTATTTGAAAAAGAAAATCAGAATCTGTATGCCGCTGGTTGGAAAGCTCAATTTATTTCGGCAATCATCATGCCGTTGATGAATTTCGTTAAAAATCTAGGCTATGTGTTCGTCGCTGTACTAGGCGGAGTAAAAGTTGCAAATGGGAACATGACATTAGGGGATGTTCAAGCATTCTTACAATATACGACACAGTTCTCTCAACCAATCACTCAACTTGCAAGTTTGATGAACACTATCCAATCAACAGTTGCTTCAGCCGAACGGGTATTTGAAGTGTTGGATGAAGAAGAGATGTCCAATGAAAAATCTGGCCTTCCAGAAGAAAAAGATACACCATACAAAGTTCGTTTTGAAAATGTTCAATTCGGCTACACACCAGATAACTTGCTAATGACTGATTTCAACTTGGATGTCAAACCTGGTGAGATGGTCGCTATTGTAGGGCCAACCGGTGCAGGAAAGACGACACTGATCAACCTTCTTGAACGGTTTTACGATGTTTCTGGAGGCAGTATTCGTTACGATGGTGTAGATACCCGTGACCTTTCACGTGATGAATTGCGCGCACAGTTTTCAATGGTACTGCAAGATACTTGGCTGTTTACAGGAAGTATCTATGACAATATCAAATATGGGAACGACGATGCAACAGATGAACAAGTCATTGAAGCTGCTAAAGCCGCTCACGTAGATGATTTTGTTCGTAAATTGCCAGAAGGATATAACACTGTATTAAACGAGGATGCAAGCAATATTTCGCAAGGGCAGCGTCAGCTGATCACTATTGCGCGAGCATTCTTAGCAAATCCGGATGTCCTGATCCTTGATGAAGCAACATCTAGTGTAGATACACGAACAGAAATACTGATTCAAAAAGCGATGAATCGCCTATTGGAAAACCGAACAAGTTTTGTTGTCGCTCACCGCTTGTCTACAATACGCGATGCAGACAACATTATTGTGATGAATCATGGTTCGATCGTAGAAACTGGAAACCACGATACATTGATGGAAAAAGACGGATTCTATGCAGATCTTTATAACAGTCAGTTTTCTGAAGAAGAAGCTTCATAGAAACGTACAAATTTATTATTTTTCTTTACCGCATGAAGCACATTTCAAGAAAATGAGTTTCATGTGGTTTTTTACTCATTTATTTATAAAAAACAAGTAAAATGCGAAGTTTCACACACTTTTTTTAACAAAATCAAAGTTATTGCTTGAAAGAAGAAGAATCCATCGTTAAAATAAAGCTTGACGTAGAGGGGAGCAAGAAATATGAGAGATTTTCAATTGGGGGCTGCCACCTATTTAAAAAGTGTAGCCATTCGGGTGAAAGACCGAGATAAAATGATTGATTTTTACAAGAACGTTGTTGGCTTTGATTTGAAAAGAGAAGAAAACGAATTAGCCATTTTAGGAACAGAAGAAGCTGGAAGTGAAATGTTGCTGCTGGAAGAAAGTCCTAGAGCGAATGATCACATGGGGGAGATCAAAAAGCTGAACCGTTTCTCATTGATTATCCCTAGCACAGAAGAAATGGCAGATATTCTTTGCCGTATTCGTAAAATGAATTATCCAATCAAAGAAGCTTTAGAAGATCATGGACGTATGGGGATCTTACTCGTAGACCCAGAAGAGAATGAATTAGAAATTTACCATGAAGAGAATAAGAATCACCAAAGAGAAGTTCCAGAGACGATGGATCAAGAAGCGTTGTTAAGAAAATCTGAAGAAAAATTCAGTAAACTAACAGCAGGATCTTATTTTGAAAAAATCCATTTAAATGTTACTGATTTAGCAAAAGAACGCCAATTTCTTAATCGTGTCCTTGGTTTGAAGGTACATAATGAAGAAGAGGGCATCCATGTATTGAATGAAGGAGATTTCCATGTTGGATTGACAGAAGCAAGTGGTGGTGCCATCGATTTGCCTACAGATGAAGTGATTGGCCTTGATTTTCTGAAATTCATGATTGATACTGAAAGCATGGAAGGACTGATTGCTCACTTGCAGCAATTATCAGTCGATTTCTTCTTGGACAAAAAGCATACAGTACTCACAATCTATGATGCCATAGGAATCGAATGGTGGTTCGTCAGTGAGCCAAAAGAAAAGAATAAAACTGACATTCGATGCGACGCTTAACTTTTTCTTTCTTAACGATTGTCGCATGTCTCGTCATTTTATAAACGGTCATACTATTACTTGTTCTAGAGATAGAAAGAGCAAACGGTATACCGAATGAAACTGCGTGGTTTTCCGCGCAGTTTTTTTTGTGTAAAAAGGTTGATTCCTCATAGATTAAGCTTTAAGCTTGGACTGTAAGAATTTGATAGAAAAGCAGGAGAAAAAGATGTACCCACAAACGAAACAGCTTATTTTGAAAAAAATGGAAGAAGGATTTTATCCAGGTGTAGCAGCCGCCTTCATCAAAGAAAATCAAGTAGAATCATTTACAGCTGGCTTTGCCCAAGTCGTTCCTGAAAAACAGCCGATGACAGAAGATCTGTTGTTTGATGCAGCATCACTGACGAAAGTCGTTGCAACCACTTCATTAGTTTTGCGTCTATTAGAAGATGGAAAAATAGAACTCGATCAACCACTGCATAAATATCTTTCTGAATTTGAAAATCAGACAATCACTTTGCGTCATTTACTGACACATACTTCTGATATCAAAACATGGATACCAAACAGAGATGAGCTATCTCAGGAAGAATTGATTGCCGCTTATTTGAAGCTAGAACCAGGTGAGCAACTAGGAAAAGAAGTGAAATATACAGATGCCGGAACGATTCTTCTTGGATTGATGCTGGAAAAAATTTACCAAGAAACTGCAGTGGAAATCTTTCAAGAACAAGTATTGGAACCATTAGGAATGATGAACAGCTTATTTCTTCCTTTTCCTTCCAAAAAAATCGTTCCCACAGAACAACTGCCTTCGGGTGAGGTTTTGTGTGGACAAACTCATGATCCGAAAGCAAGAGTTTTAGCTGAACATGCAGGAAATGCTGGGCTCTTTATCGATTTGAACGACAGCATTACTTTTGTCCAAATGTATTTGAACAAGGGAAAAATCAGTAATGGTCGGTTTTTAGAAGAAGAAACGATTGATTCTTTGCTACAAGATCAAACTCCAGAAAGAAATGGCTATCGTTCTCTAGGGTGGGATCTAAAAAAAGATGTAGGAGACGGTCATGCGATTCTTTTTCATACTGGTTATACAGGTACGTTTTTCTTGATTGATATAAAAACACAAGAAGCGTTGATATTTCTGTCCAATCGCGTACATCCTGTCGATCATCGTGCGGAGTATCTCATATGTCGAGATGAAATTGTTGAAAACTTTTTGAAAGAGAAAGCGGTATTACAGAAATAATGCTATAATAGCTATGAAAAATGAGAGGAGTTTGAATTATGCAGGAACCTATGTTTTTAAAACCAGTTTTTCAAGAAAAAATTTGGGGAGGAAGCCGTTTACGTTCAGTCTTCGGTTTTGATATCCCTAACGATAAAATCGGAGAAGATTGGGCGATCAGCGCGCATCCTCATGGTGTCAGTGTAGTAGAAAATGGCGAATTCAAAGGGAAAAGATTAGATGAACTATGGTCAGAACACAAGGAATTGTTTGGCCATCCTTCAGAACCAGTGTTTCCATTGTTGATCAAGATCTTAGATGCAGAAGATGATCTATCTGTACAAGTACATCCAGATGATGCCTATGGGATGAAACATGAAGGTGAATTAGGAAAAACTGAATGCTGGTATATCATCGATGCTGAACCTGGTGCAGAAATTATCTACGGTCATCATGCAAAGACAAGAGAAGAACTAGCTGAGATGATCAAAGAGGGGCGCTGGGATGACCTTTTGAAGAAAGTACCAGTTAAAAAAGGTGATTTCTTTTATGTACCAAGCGGAACGATCCATGCTATTGGTAAAGGGATCATGATTTTAGAAACACAACAAAGCTCCGATACGACTTATCGCGTGTATGACTATGACAGAAAAGATGCGCAAGGACAAACAAGAGAGCTGCATATCCAACAATCGATCGATGTAACAACTGTCCCTGCCAAAACACCAGAATTACAAATCAAAGAAGTCCGAAAAGGGAATTCATCGATCGTCACTTATTTAGAAACTGAGTTTTTCAATGTATATGAGTGGGATATTAAAGGAATCACATCTTTCAAAAAACAAGCCCCTTATACGTTGATGACAGTGATTGAAGGAGCAGGAGACCTTGTTGTTGACGGAAAAACATATCCATTAGAAAAAGGAACAAGCTGTATCATTCCAAGTGGCGTTTCTGAGTGGACGGTCCAAGGTGAACTAGCAATCATTGCGTCTGAACCAGGCAAATAGTTCCCAGATAGCTGAAAGCGGCAGACGGTTTTCGTTTGCTGCTTTTTCTACATAAAATCCGTCTATCAATAAATAGAAGTATGGTGAAAAAGATGGAATACAAATGGAAAGCAAACGACAGCAGTCGAGTGTTTACGAAACAACTGAGAAAAGCCGGACACCACTTGAATGAAATGATCATGCCAAACCTAAGTCTGTTTATTGCTTGGGGAATCTTGTCATTAGTAATGAAAGGTGTGTCTGGCGATTTGCACGCCACGTTGGAAGAGGTATGCCACTGGATGATTCAACTGCTTTTACCAATCTTGATCAGCTATTCAGGCGGAAAATCGGTAGGGGGACAAAAAGGGGCAGTCGCGGGCGCAATCGCTTCTTTAGGGTTGATTGCTCGTTCCGATGCCCCGCAAATCGTAGGAGCGATGATTATAGGACCGCTTGCCGGCTTCTTGTATGAACAATTTGTTTCTAGATTTCATGCGAAATTCAAAGCTGGGTATGAAATGCTTGTCAGCAACTTACTAGTAGGGCTGATTGGTAGTATTATTTGTATAATTGGAATCGTTTTTATTGAGCCAGCTTTAAATAGTTTCCACCTGTTGCTTGTCTCCGTCGTGTCTTGGCTAGTCAAAATGAATCTGTTGCCGCTTGTCAGTTTGATCCTAGAACCTCTAAAAGTATTATTTTTTAATAATGCAATCAACCATGGTGTGTTGACACCTTTAGGAATCGAATTCTCACAAGCAGTCGGACACTCTTACCTGTTTTTGATGGAGGCAAATCCGGGACCTGGTTTAGGGATCTTACTTGCTATCCTTTGTTTTGCAAAAAAACAGGAAAAAGTAAACGCAAGTGGAGCGTTGATGATCCATGCGATTGGTGGGATTCACGAAATTTATTTTCCGTTTGTCTTGTTGCGTCCATATCTGTTTTTAGCTGTAATGGTTGGTGGAGCAAGCGGCACGCTGATATTCCAATGGTTAGATGCGGGATTAGCTACTCCTGTATCGCCCGGGTCACTACTCGTGATTTTTGCCAATACGCCTTATCCGCAACTAGCTGGGGTAAGTATAGGGATAGCAATCAGTACATTTGTAACCTTCATTTGTGCAACGCTGCTATTGAAATTACCGAAAAAAGAAAAAGGAGACAACACGGTCAAAGAAAGGGGAGAAATCTTGGAACTATCTACCATTCATTCTGTCGTTTTTGCGTGTGACTCAGGCATGGGATCAAGCGCTATGGGAGCCGCCTTGCTGAAGAAAAAATTAGCAGCGGAAAAAATTGATCTCGCTGTTGGATACAGCTCTGTCTATGAATTGAACAATCAAGTAAATCAGCTTGTTATCGTCCAACATGAATTAGCGGATCTTGCAAGAGAAAAAGTACCTCAAAGTCAAATTTTCGTACTGGATCACTTTTTGGAAACAGATATCTTGCTGTCACGAATAAAAGAAGCGATCCACGAACCAAATTGGAAAGAAAAAAAAGAGAGAGTAGAAGTAGTAGAACAGAAAAAGTCGCCCGTTAACGTTGTGTTTTTGTATAAAAATAATAGACGTGGTTCACAAACCATGGGCATGGCGATTTTAAGTCAATTAGCAAAAAAAGAGAAAAAACAGTTTGTTATCTTAAAGGAACCAATCGAACAGCTCAAAATCCAAGAAGAAACGATTTATATCGCCCAAAGAGAACTAGCTGTAAATGAACAGCTAAAAGAAACGATCCCTCAGCTAGTCCTAGTGGAACATTGGGTAGCTACGAATGAATACGAAAAACTCGTGAAGGGAGAAAAATAAGATGTACTTATCGCCCAGAGAAAAACAATTATTAGCAGAATTTCTCAGCAGTCCCTCACCTGTGACTATCCAAAAAATGATGAATTTATTGAAAGTCAGCAAGCGGACCGTTTACCGCGAATTAGATAATCTTGAAGTCTCATTGAAATCGGTAAATGCTTCTTTGAAAAAAGTAGCAAGAGGTTCGTTTGTCATTGAGGCATCGGAAGAAGTAATGGAGCAATTAAAAGAAAATACAGATGGGAAAAGCGATGATTTGCCTACTGCTAAACGACAGCACGCAATTTTAGCCGAGCTGTTACTAACGACAGAACCGTTGAGTCTTGCCCATTTTATGGAATTATACCGCATCAGTAATACTACTTTTTATGCAGATATCAAACAGTTGGAAGAAAGTACCCGCCAACTGCCTTTGGAAATCATTCGGAACCAAGGATATGAGATCGTAGGACCGGAAAAATACCGTCGGCTTCTAACAGCGAATGTATTAGAATTAGAAATCAATGAATATGAACTTTTTCATAGTATTTCTTTTGATTCATCGCTGAATTACTTTTTTCGATTCGTTGATCCGCAACATCTGTCTCTTGCACGCCAAGTAGTCGGGGAAGAATTGATCCAAAAAAAGACCAATCTAAGTGATAGAAAACTTGAACATTTGGTTTTGATGCTGACATTGACGATGGATCGTGTAACGAAAAATCATTTACTGACAAATGAGACGTATAATGGTCTGGCAAACAAAGAATTGCTTCAGACTGCTAAACGATTATTCTCACGGATTGCTTCTGAGACAAAACAACTTTACCCAGTAAATGAGATCGTCTTTTTTGCAGGATTATTAAATGACTTCACGAACTCATTTGACCAGAATTTCTTTGAAGAAACGTTCGATACACAGCTTGCTTATTTAGTAAAACAACTGATTCAAGAAGTAAGTGAAGAGACGAATGTCCATTTTTATGAAGATGAAACCTTGTACAAAATGCTTTTGACCCATTTGTCTGGTGTGTTTTCAAGAGCCGTTTTACAAGAAGAGACACTGACTAATCCGATTTTAGAAAAAATCATGGTTCAATATGAGGAAATTGCCAATGCAATCCGCCAAGCAGTAGAGCGGATTTTTCAAGAAAAGAAATTATCAGAAGAAGAGATCGCATATATGGTCCTTCATTTTGCAAATTCATTGGAAAAAAGTCCGAAAGAAAGCAATATCAGTATTGCAGGATTTTCACCAAGCGGCTTAGCTTCTACTAGCATGTTGGAACTGCGTTTGAAACGGTATTTTCCTTTCATTCAACAGATTCATTTCTATCGGATCGCTGATTTGAAAAAAATTGATTTACAAGAAGAATATGATATTGTTATTTCTACATCTATTCTACCAGGATATGATGGAACATATATTTTAGTCTCCCCGCTACTGCTGGAAGAGGAAGTCAAGCAGCTAAAAGAAGCTTTTTCGCATATTGAGAAGAAAAAAAGGCAAAAAAATACGTATAACAGCAATAACGAGTGGATGCTAGAAGATACTTATGAGGAAACGATGCATTTCATGGAGCAAATCAATCAATTACTTGATCGTTTCTTTATTCAAGAACTAGATAACCCTGATACGGTCTCCGAAACGATTCGCAGTTTATTTCCTTATTTTCCTGAAGGACTAGTAACGGATGAAGAGGTGGTTCATCGCCGACTGCTTAAGCGATATGAACAAGCACCTATCGGAATTCCTCATACAAATATGGGGTTATTCCATACATCCAGCTCATTGGTTTCTAAACCGATCTTTTGTATTTTCAATTTGAAACAACCGTTGACAATTGACGGGATGGATAGACAGCCAATCGAATTGTCCCGTATGTTAGTTATGCTGGCGCCTTCGCCAATCCAAGAAAAAGACGGGATTCTTTTAGGAAAAATCAGTGGAGCAATCATCATGAACGATTTGAACACCGAGATCTTCCGTTCAGGAAATAGAGAAATCGTTTATCAATTGTTAGCGAAAATCCTGATTGAAGAAATAAAGAAATGAGGGTGAAAAGATGATCCAGCTACCAGCAGAAAAAATATTGCTCGATCAATCCTATCAAAATTGGAAAGAAGCGTTGACCGAGATCGGCCAGTGGATGACCCAACAAGGGGGAATCAAAGCGGCATATATCCAATCAATGATCGAAAGACAAGAAAAATCGAGTGTCTATATCGGGAATTTCGTAGCCTTGCCACATGGGACTGACAAAGATGAAGAAGTAATAGAAGAAGGGATCTATTTAGTCCAAGTGCCTGATGGTGTGGACTTTGGAACAAAAGAGGAACCAAAAATCGCGACACTCTTATTTGTAGTGGCTTTAAAAAGAGAACATCAGTTAGCTGTGCTCCAAGATTTAGCCTTTTTCTGTTCAGACATCGACCAAGTAATGGCACTCAGTGATGCGGAAACCATTGAAGAAGTACAAATGATTTTTGAACATGGAGATATATAACCAATGTTCTCAGTAAAAAAGCTGCCTTGCATCAAGTAATAACTTCAACCAAGTGAAAAATAGGAGATGGTGACAAGATTTTTGTCACCGCTCCTATTATTTTTGTGTTTTAATAGCTCTTTTTTATATAGATAGCGCCCATACCTATGAATAATAGAACGATACTCCATGTACCAAGTGTCAAGATACCATTCATGAAAGTAACCTGTTCTGAAGCTAGTGGCGAGAACATATCTCCTCCTACGATCACATTTTGAAAATCAACATAAGAAGTTGGCAAGTAATGACTGATTGCTTCTATCCATTCAATCGAAGAAAACAAGCGATACTCTGCTAAGAAAAGACAAAGAAGTGTACCTAAAAGATTGACTAGAGAATGTTCAAATAAAGCAGATAGAAGGAAACTGATTGTACTTAAAAAGAGTACCCACAACAACAGGAACAGAAAACTCTGGAAAAGATACGCATACATCGGAAGGATTCGTATCTCCTGACCAATGATCGTTCCTACAGGATAACGGAAGTCGCCCAAACCATTTTTGATTACTACTAGTATAGAGACGAACAAAAATGGAATCACGAGACTTAGCATAGCTGCACCATAATAAACGGTAAAACGGATGCTATGTTTCTTTACCATACTATCCGGTAATAGATTGACTAGAGAGATTACCTGCTTTCTTTTTTCATAAGAGATGATCGAGGAAAGAAACAAGGCGGTTATACATAAAATCAAAAAACTAGAAATTATTCCTGAAAAAATATTTTCGTAGTAATTCGCTAAAGGGAGATGCGCTGGCAAGTCAAAAATTGAATATCTTTGGATCTGATGTTCTTTCATATAATGGAGCAACTCGACACGTTTTTGTTGTTCAATGATTGGAATTCCTTGTCTTTGACCAGAAATCAGTCGATCCAGTATATCTTTTTCATAATGATAAGTTGCTTCGACCGTTTCCTGGACGTTCCCTGTGTTTTTTGCATGTAAGATTGCTTCGATCAGTTTGTTGCTTTTCTCTAAACTTTCCACAAATTCTTTCTCATTCTCATCTTCTTTCAACGTTTCAATCAAACGTTGCGTCTCTTCATAGTTATGATTCAGTTCATCGAATTCTGTATAAGCAAGTTCATAATCAAAAAAAGTGGGAATGCAAAGAGCACGATCAACAATAGAGGAAATAAAAAGTTTACTTTGTTTTTTAGTAAGAGATTGCGTTCAAATGTAAATAAAGTCATAGTTACACCTCATACAATTGACGATAAATAGCTAAAATCTCTTCCATATTTGAGGATTCTGTGACGATTTCTCCATTTTTTAGAAAACATGCTTTAGAACAAATCGATTGGATATTCGCGATAGCGTGGGAAGAAAGAAGAATCATTTTCCCCTCTTCCTGCCATTGTCTGATCAGCCTATTCAAGATATCAATACTTCCTGGGTCTAACCCGTTCAACGGTTCATCGAATAACATGACAGATGAATCACTGGTCAAGTAAGCAGCAAGCAAGACATGTTGTTTCATTCCTAGAGACATTTTTCCAATCGGCAAAGTAAGGTACTCAGTCATCTTCAATCGTTGGAAAACAGTTTGGCATTCTACTTTGCTCTGCCAATAGTATTTGATCAAAGTCAAATAATCAACAGCCGTTAGATAGTCGGATAACTGATTCGTTGATTCTAGAAAAAAGAAAGACCGGCGATAATCTGTATAAGCAGTAGGAGAGATGTTGTGAAGGGACAATTGATCATAAGTTGTTGGCAGCAGTTGGGCAATGCCGTTCAGCAAAGTGTTTTGCCAAATCCGTTCGGGGCAATCAAAGCAGCTACTTCTCCTGATTCTACTAAAAGATCCAATTGTCGAATCACACGCTTTTTACCACGTTTCATGTTCATGTTTTTGATCAGTAATGTCATAGATAGGCCTCCAATATAAATTTTAATATCATAATAAAACAAAAAATATCCAAATAAAATGCTGACAAAAGTTATTATTTACATATTATAAAAAAGTTAAAATAACATATTTATTTAAAAGTAAAGTTTGCTGATCCCGAAATTTTTTTATTTTGCTGATATCCTCAAACCTTTGGCACAAAGTTTCGTGCCAAAGTACGACTATTTCTCTTTTTAGTAAGCGGATACAATTAGAGTATCAAAAGGAGAGAGGAAGAGACAAAATGGAACGGACGATTCCCAAAAACAACATTTCGCTAAAAGCGAGGGTACAAAAATTAGGCAGTACCTTATCAAGCATGGTCATGCCAAACATTGGAGCACTGATTGCTTGGGGTGTGTTAACGGCTTTATTTATCCCAGATGGTTATTTGCCAAATGAAGCTTTTGCTACCATGGTAAGCCCGATGCTAACTTATCTGATTCCTTTATTGATCGGCTATACTGGCGGAAAAGTAATTGCTGGTGACCGCGGATCAGTTGTGGGAGCAATTGCAACGATGGGCGTGATTGTCGGAACAGATATTCCAATGATGCTAGGTGCGATGATTATGGGACCTCTTGGTGGATATGCCATCAAGAAATTTGATCAGCTGTTCCAAAAACGGATCAAATCCGGTTTTGAAATGTTGGTCAATAATTTTTCAGCAGGTCTTATCGGTTTTGGATTAGCGTTATTAGGTTTTTCTGCGATTGGTCCAGTTGTCGATGCATTGACTCAAGCAATGGCAAAAGGTGTAGAGATCATTTTATCTGCCCATTTGATTCCATTGACAAGTATTTTTATTGAACCAGCAAAAATCTTATTTTTGAATAATGCAATCAATCATGGGATTTTGACACCATTAGGAACTGAACAAGTAGCAGATGCAGGAAAATCTATTCTATTCTTGCTTGAAGCAAATCCTGGTCCAGGACTTGGCGTATTACTTGCTTTTACTTTGTTTGGCAAAGGAGCAGCAAAATCTTCAGCACCAGGTGCTATGATCATTCACTTTTTAGGTGGTATCCATGAAATCTATTTTCCTTACGTCATGATGAAACCGTTATTATTCTTATCAGTTATAGGCGGAGGAATGTCAGGAAGTTTCATTTTCCAATTGATGGATGCTGGACTAAGAGCACCAGCTTCTCCAGGATCAATCATTGCGATTCTAGCGATGACACCGTTCAATTCTTACCTTCCTGTTATTTTGGGCGTGATTGTTGCCGCAGCTGTTTCATTCGGTATTTCTGCAGTAATTTTGAAAGCGGATGCGAAAGATACAAATGAAGACTTTGAAAAGTCTGTGCAAGAGACAAAAGCAGCTAAACAAGCATCTAAAGGTGCCCAAGGTATTCCTCAAGGAACTGCGCTATCTGGCGTACAAAAAATCATTTTTGCTTGTGATGCAGGGATGGGATCAAGTGCGATGGGCGCTTCGATCTTGAGAAAAAAAGTACAGGAAGCAGACTTGCCTCAAACGGTGACTAACCAAGCAATCAGCCAACTGACAGATGACTCGAATACATTGATCGTTACTCAGGTCGAACTACAAGAAAGAGCAAAACAAAAAGCACCGAACGCGCGTTTTGTCTCAGTAGAAAACTTTTTGAATTCACCTCGATATGATGAAATCATTCAAGAATTGAGCAGCAAACAGGAACCATCAGCTTCTGAAACTAAGAACGAGCCAACAGAAGAGTTTCTTTCAGCAAACATCAAACAAATCAAAGAGATCCTACTTGTCCACGATGATCGTTCGGGATCAGCAACAATGGGGATGACCGTGCTCAAAGATATATTAGACAAGAACCATTTAACTATCCCGTTACGAAAAGTCAACATCCAGGAGTTAAAAGGGGAACCTGATTCACTGATCGTAGCCAAAGAGAGTTTAGCAGAAAAAGCACGGATGGCTGCACCGCAATCCATTCATTTATCGGTTAATAGCATGGTCAACCCACAAAAATTTGAATCAATTGCACAATATTTGAAACAGACAGCTTAAGGGAGGAAAACAGCATGCAAAGTTTGCCATTCGACATGATCGAACTCAATCGATCATTTAAAACCAAAGAAGAAGCGATCCGCTATTGCGGTCAAAAGCTTGTAGAAGCAGGATGCGTTGATGAGGAATATATCGATGCCATGGTAGAAAGAGACAACATGTTATCTGTTTACATGGGGAATTTTATCGCGATTCCTCATGGAACAGATGAAGCAAAAAAATATGTGAAAAAATCCGGCATTTGTGTCGTACAGGTGCCAGACGGTGTCAATTTTGGTACGGAAGAAGAAGAAAAGATTGCGACTGTTTTGTTCGGTATAGCAGGAGTCGGCGATGAGCATCTGCAGCTTGTACAGCAAATCGCACTTTATTGCAGTGATATGGACAATGTTGTCCAACTAGCAGATGCGCTCAGCAAAGAAGAAGTAACGGAAAATCTAGCAATTGCTTAAGGAGAGAGAAAAATGAAAGCAGTACATTTTGGTGCAGGAAATATCGGTCGAGGATTTATTGGAGAAGTTTTGGCAGCTAATGGATTTGAGATTACTTTCGTAGATGTGAATCACACGATCATTGATGCTTTAAATGAAAGAAAGGAATACGAAATCGAATTAGCAGATGAATCAAAAGAAAGAATCACTGTAAAAAATGTCAAAGGAATCAACAATCAAACAAATCCAGAAAAAGTAATCCAAAAAATCGCTGAAGCAGATTTAGTTACTACCGCCATTGGCCCGAATATCTTACCTTTTATTGCCGAGTTGATTGCAAAAGGGATCCAAGAAAGAGAAATGGAAGGAAACACAACACCTTTAGATATCATTGCCTGTGAAAACATGATTGGCGGTTCAGCATTTCTAGAAAAAGAAGTGTATAAATATCTTCCAGAAACATCATTTACTGACAAATATATCGGCTTTCCAAATGCAGCAGTCGATCGAATCGTCCCATTACAACACCATGAAGATCCTTTATTCGTCCAAGTAGAACCTTTCAAGGAATGGGTCATTGACGATAGCCAAAGAAAAAATAAAGAAATCCAATTAAAAGGGGTTTTATATGTAGATGATCTAGAACCATATATCGAACGCAAATTATTTAGTGTCAATACTGGTCATGCGACTGTCGCTTATACAGGTGCCTTGTTAGGTTACCAGACCATTGATGAAGCAATGCAAGATGCATTAGTTGTGGCACAATTAAAATCAGTTCTGCAGGAAACAGGAAGTTTGCTGATTGCCAAATGGGGGTTTGATGCAGAGCAGCATCATGCGTATATTGAAAAAATCATCCATCGCTTCCAAAACAAATATATCTCTGATGCGATCACACGTGTCGCTCGGACACCATTACGTAAGCTAGGTTATCAAGAACGGTTTACACGGCCAGTGAGAGAACTGCAAGAACATAACTTGACTTGTCCACATTTGACGGCAACAATGGGTATTATTTTTAATTACTATGATCCTGAAGATGAACAAAGCCGTCAACTGCATGAAATGAAGATCCATGAAAACTTGGAACAATTGATCCAAGAAGTCACAGGAATCAATGATCCGAAAACAATTGGGAATATCAAGCAAAACGTGAACCGTTATGCCAAGCAAGTCGCTTAAAATAGGATACGAAAAAGGGGAATATGACGCAATTTTTGTCACATTCCCCTTTTTCGAATAACTAGGCTGTTTGTCCTTCAAGATAGAGCAGGTCCAACTCTTTACCGTAACGTTGTTCTAAAGCTAGGCGGATCAAGCGAGCTGCTAATTTCTCATTTCTTGCAAGGATAGGTCCATGGAAATAAGAACCGAAGACATTTCGGTAAATGACACCTTCGGATTGATCTTCCCCATTGTTCCCTTGACCTTGTACCACTTTCCCCAAAGGCCGTTCACCTTCACCTAAGAAAGTCCGACCATTGTGGTTTTCAAATCCATAATAAGTTTCATTGAATTCTTCATTATGGATGACAATGTCACCGATAAACCGGTTATTTTCCTGACTTAATGTGTAGTGATCCAGGGCACTGATACCTTGGATCTTTTCTCCGTTGGCTCCCATGTAGTAGTGACCTAGCAACTGATAACCACCGCAAATGGCTAACATGACACCATCATTTTCGATATAGTTGATCAAAGAATCTTTCTTTTTCTGGATGTCTTTTGAAATGATCAGTTGCTCAAAGTCTTGACCACCACCAAAGAAAACCAAGTCATATTTATCAGCATCAAAAGGTTCATGTATACTAACGATCTCCGTATGGCAAGAAACCCCCATTTTTTCTGCTACATATTTCAACATCAAAAGGTTTCCGTTATCACCATATGTGTTCATCAAATTTCCATAAAGGTGGGCGATATTGAGTTCATAATTAGCCATGATTCATTCCTCCTTTGATAAATCCTTGAGCCGCTAGTTCTTTACGTAGCTGCAATACAGCAGTGTAAGTAGCTAAGATATAGACATGTTCAGTTGGCAATTCTTTGATTTTTTCGATTACTTCTGGTAATTCTTTTGTTTCGGTCAATTTATTTTCTGGAATCCCGGCAACTTTCAGACGTAAAGTCATATCTGTATGACGGTCTCCTCCAGAAATAACGGCTGGGATATCCATATCGGCAAAGTTTTCAAAATTACCATCCCAAATCCAGCTGACATCGATTCCGTCTGCGTAATTGGCATTCAATAAAGCCACTAAAGAAAATGGATAAGGAGCTAGACCAATCATATCGATTACTTGATTGATGCCTACAGGATTTTTGACAAGTACTAATGTACATTTCTTTCCATTGATATTGATGACTTCTTGTCGGCCGAACACTTTCTCGTCATATCCTAAACCTTGTTTGATTTTATCAGGATCGACATTGAAGTACTCCGCCACTGCAGTAGCTGCTAAAGCGTTGTAGACGTTATACATACCACCAACTTCGATTCCATATTCATGACCATCGATCACAAAATCTGCTGAAACATTGTCCATCCGTACCATATCAGTCAAACGGTAATCCAGTTCAGGACGTTTGAAGTCACAATTTGGACAGTAATATTTTCCTAAGTTTGCATAAGTGATCATTTTATAATGCAGGATGTGATGACAATTTGGACACAAGACACCGTCTGTATTGTAATGCGCCATTTGTTCACGATCTTCTTCATGATCAAAGCCATAATATTTTCTAGGATTAACTGTTTCGATCGAATTGAAGATCGGTGAATCACCGTTACTGATAATCGTTGCATTTGGTGACTTTGCGGCACCGTCTACAATCATTTTATAGGTCGTATAAATTTCTCCATACCGATCCATTTGATCACGGAAAATATTTGTAAATAAAAATAGTTCTGGTTTCATGTATTCTGTGACTTTGCTCAAACTTGCTTCATCTATTTCTAGGACAGCAAATTTTTTCTGTCCTTTTTTTGGTTTTGCCTGCAAGAAAGTCGATACAATTCCTTGTACCATATTCGCACCAGTAGGATTGGTTAGAACTTCATCGAATTGCTGGCGCAAAATATTGACTGTTAAAGCGGTAGTCAATGTTTTACCATTTGTTCCGGTAACAACGACGACTTGGTAGTCTTTTGCCAAGCTATCCAATATATGTGGATCGACTTTCAGCGCTAGTTTACCTGGTAAACTTGATCCGCCTTTAAAAAAAGTTTTTAATGCCCATTGCGACGTTTTCCCAACTGCAATCGCAAAATGACTGCGTATTCCCATTATGTAACCTCCAAAAACGATTTGCTGACGAATAAATTCAACTAATCATACCATATGTTGAAAAAAAGGTTAAATTGCTTTTCTTATTCTTAAGAAAAGGTTACGGCTGAAAGTGCATGAAATCGGACAAAACCGCATGATTTAACAAAAAAACAGCTTGAAACAAAATGATTGTTTCAAGCTGCTGTGATTTTATTACTCCTCATCGGTCTTTTCATTATTAACCAATAATGATTTTCTCACTTGGATATTCATAGCCCAGATCTCGGGTTTCTTTTGGTACGAACAGCATCAATGTATACAGCATTCCAATCCGCCCAATAAACATCAGGGCAGCAATCGTGATTTTCCCTACAACAGACAAGTCGCCGGTAATCCCTAAGGACAAACCAGTTGTTCCAAAAGCGGAAGTTACTTCGACGATGATCGAGATCAGTGTTTGTTCCTCTGTAGCAGATAAAAAAACGATACAAAAGAAACACATACCAAGAGAAAGCATAAAGACAACGACTGACTTTCGCACATCATCTTGTTCGATTCTTCGTCCAAAAATATTGATATTATCCTCACTCTTGAGGAAGGAGTATAGATACAAACCGATGATCGCTACAGTAGTTGTTCGAATCCCGCCTCCTACAGAACTAGGACTGCATCCGATAAACATCAGTAAAGAAAAAATAATCAGTGTCGTAATCTGAAAATCACTCAAATCGTGAATCTGGAGACCGGCATTACGAGTCGTGATCGAATAAAACATCGAATTGATCCATTTGACACTCATACTGGAATCTTGGAATAAATGGTCCTTTTCCAATAGATAAATTAAGATAGTTCCCGAAACAAACAAGATGACAAAAGCCAACACAGCTAATTTGGTAAACAAGGAAAAACGAAATGGAAGCTTTGCACTGGAACGTTTATATAATAGCCACTCCCGGCACTCCATCAATACAGGAAAACCAATTCCGCCGACAAAAATCAAAAACATGATCAGAATCAAGAAAAAATAGTCATGTGCAAAGGGCTTGATGGAATCCCCAGTGACGTCAAATCCAGAGTTCGTGACAGCCGATATCGCCTGATAAAAACCATAAAAAACGGCATCACGCCAACGATCAAAATAGCCTCTATAATAAAAATAAATAGAAAAGAATGTCCCAAAAAGTAATTGAAACCAGATTAAAATAGCAAAAGTGATCCGAATCAGTCGGACGATACCAGACAAACGCGGTTGATTCATATCCGTCATGATCAGCTGCCGCTGTTTCAATGTGATTCGTCGTTTAGAAAAAATGACAAAAGCAGTAGAAATCATCATGATCCCCAAACCACCAACTTGAAATAATATTTCCAGCAGTATAATGCCGTTATCATTGAACACAGAATTGATATCAAAAGTCGATAGTCCAGTCACACTCACTGTACTGATTGCCATGAACAGCATGTCCACAAAAGAAACATGGCTATCTGGTTCGCGAAAAATCGGCAGATAAAATAGAACGAGTGATAAGACCGTCATCAATATATAATAAAAAACGATGATTTGGATCGATGAGAAATGATTGGCAGCAAACTTTTGTCCTCGCCGCTGCAGCCTTTGAAAGAATAAATCAACATGCACAGTACTATCCTCCTGACAATAGTCGTTTCTACCAGTATACAAGGGGAATCAGGAATACTCAAAGAAATTATTGAACAGATAACAATACAGCTTTCGATTAAAATAGAAATGGCTTATAATAAAGCAAATCCTAGAAAAAAGAAGGAGGAGGAATAACAAATTGATCAATGCCCAACAAATCGTAGAAAAAATGAAAAATCAAAAAATAAATTATGATACAGTTCTGAAAAAAATGATCATGCAATGGGAGAAAGAAGAAGTAAAGCCTAAGATATTAATACATACATGCTGTGCTCCTTGCAGTACGCACACGTTGGAATTCATGTCTCAATATGCAGATATCACGTTATTTTTTTCAAATTCGAATATCCATCCTAAAAGTGAGTATTTGCGGAGATTACATGAACAAAAACGATTTGTAGACCAATTTAATGAGAAAACTGACCATCATGTAGCGCTGATTGTTGATGAATACCGTCCAAGTGAATTCACCAAAATGGTTTTAACAAACCATCTTGAAGACGAAAAAGAAGGTGGTGCTCGCTGCAGTGCATGCTTCAATATGCGATTAGATCTTGTTGCGCAAAAAGCGCAAGAACTAGGATACGATTACTTTGGAAGTGCCCTGACGATCTCACCAAAGAAAAATGCAGCCTTGATCAATCAAATCGGAATGGATATCCAAAAGATTTACGGGACACAATATTTGCCAAGTGATTTCAAGAAAAACAAAGGCTATGAACGCTCTTTGCAAATGTGCAAAGAGTATGATATCTATCGCCAATGTTATTGTGGTTGCGTGTTCGCTGCCAAGCAACAAGGATGTGATCTGAAAAAAATCAATCGGGAAGCAAAAGCTTACTTAAAAACATCGACCGTAGTTTTTGATGAAAATTAAAGAAATCTTTCGGAAAAACGTAAGAAAAAAATAAAGAATTTATGGTAGAAATAAGGTAGACTGTATAATTTGTCCGTAGTAAAGTAAGGAAACAAGAATAAATTTCAATGAAGGAAGAGATAAGATGCGAAAAGTAGCACCTATTTTGAAGCCAATCGCTGTATTAACAATCTCGACGATTGTCGCGACTACTACAGGTATTGTGAATAGTTCCAGCTACCGTGCACCAAGTTCAAGTTCTAGTACTGTAGAAGAAACAACACCAACTACTTCAGTCTCGACATCTGAACCAACAACAACGGAAAGTTTGAATGAAACCACTACGACAAGTACATGGGACGATACAACAACTAGTTCGTCGTATGATGAGACATATACAACTGACAGCTCAAGCGAAACAAGTAATACGGTACAAGATGGCACTCCATCGGATTCAACCAATCCAAGTACAAGTCCGGATACAAGTGCTAGCTCCGAAACGATACCAAGCAGTACGACTGTAGATGATAACACGCAAAATGATGATGCAGCACGTACAGCACAGCAAAACCAAGATTCAGGAAATACCCAAACGTATAACCAGCAAGCAGGTGATTCTCAATGACATTTTTACTAGACCTTATCAACGGGGTGCATAAATTCCTTGGCTATTTAGACATCAGTCCTAAATATCTTAACCGTGGATATACGATTTTAAGTGTGATTCCCACGCTTTATTTATTGAGAATTGTTTATGGACTTTGGCAAAACCAAAACTATCTTCAATTTTTCTTATATGGACTTGCATTTCTAGTGCTTGTTTATTTTACTGTTTTAAATGTATTTTATTACTTTTTAGATAAAAACACGAAAGCCGATGTCACGCAGCTTTTTGTGAAGTATTTGCCTGATGAAGCGTTCAACATCCAGACAGAAGAAACGATCAATAATGGAAATTCGATCGATAAAGTGAATACACAAGAGGTCATGGTTTCGTATGACGAAGATTACCAATTGAAATTAGCCGAGAATATGCGGTATTTGATTGGAAATGGTGAGATCAAAACAAATGAACTCGGTCGCATGGATGGATTTTTGGTCGACAGAAATACATTGTATCCTTATTACTATGTCAAGAAAACAGGTGAGAAAGAGTATGTTCTAAATATTGGACGAAGCTACTCGGACATGGAAAAAGTAGGGACCATTCGACTGAGCTCAACAGAAGACACATTGGAACCTGTCGGATTGTTCATCGTTGGCGGTGATTTTGTCAAAGACGGGTTGCGTTATCATGAGCCTTATCGCCTGAAATTAATTGCAAAAAAAGCACAAACACAAGAAGAACAAGTTGTTTATAGTCGGAGCCAAAGAAGAAGACATTCATAAGGGGATGTGACATGACTTTTGTCATGCCCCTTTTTTATATAACGAGAAAAATAGAACGAACACGTCACTTATTCTTTCCTTTCATTTATAAACATTGTAGAATAAAGAGAGTACAACGAAATATCGTAAAAAAATGTAATAAATAACGAGGAAATATAAGTAGGAGGTAAGCTGTGAAAGAATTTTTGAAAAATTGGGGGATTCTGATCCTTGTATTAGCGGCTATTTTATTAGCTAGAGTGTACGTGTTTACACCAGTCACTGTAAACGGACATTCGATGGACCCTACATTAAGTGATGGACAACGACTGATTTCATCTAAAATCTCGAACTATGAACGAATGGACATTATTACTACGAAGGAACCAGGGGATGAAGAACGAATGATCGTTAAACGAATCATTGGTATGCCTGGGGACACAGTCAAGATGGAAAATGACCAGTTGACCATTAATGGCAAAAAGTATGATGAGCCTTATCTAGATAAGTTCAAAAAAGAATTTTCAGAAGATAAGTTACAAGGAGAGTATGCTTATAGTTCAGGGTTCCAAGCACAAGCAGAAAGTGCCTCTACCTTTACGAGCGATTTTGAATATACTGTGCCGAAAGGAAAGTATCTTGTTCTGGGGGATAACCGTTTGATTTCAAAAGACAGCCGAATGTTTGGGTTAGTCGACAAAGATATGATCCAAGGCAAAGTTGTTTTCCGCTACTGGCCTCTTTCAGAAATCAAAATCATTTGATGAAAAAATAAAAAGAAGAGGTTGTGACAGAAGTGGTCAGCTTCAAGAAATAAGAAGCTGCTTTTGGAACACCGTTTAAACGAAAAAAGAAGCTGTGACATATTTTTGTCACAGCTTCTTTTTAATCTTTTTGGCTGATGGATAAGAAAAGCGACGCATGTTTATTCATGAATAGCTTTTCTCCACGATGAAAAGTATGACTAGCAGTAGAGACAAAGCCAGTTTTTTTCAATCGATCGTTCAATTCTTCTTGGGTAAAACCATTATGGACTTTCGGATGACTGATTTGTTCATTCTTGTCAAAATCTACAATAATCAGTTGACCGCCAGGAGCTAAAAGTTCGTAAAGTTTCATGAGAATAGTCTCTGTATCGGGAATGTGCAAAAGTACGAGTGATAGAAGGATTACATCTGCTTGGACAGCAGGAAATTCGACAGAGGCATCAGCGTGGATCGTGCGGACATTTTTCAGATCTGCTGCTTGGATCTTTTCTTCTGCCATTTTCAACATAGTTTCTGAAGCATCGGCAATGATCAGTTCTTTGAATCTTTCCGCAAGCGGTAAACTCACAAGCCCAGTTCCGCCTCCATAATCCAGCAGGACTTTTTGGTGGCTGTCGCGCGGTAGATAAGTAGTTAGTTCTTCGCGAATAATTTTGGCTAATGCTTGACGGTCAGGGGAATCATAATGGTTAGCGATGGAATCAAAAATATTTTTTGTCATCAAATAGCTCCTTACATAAAACTTTGGAATTTTAACTTATTATAGCACGTGAAAAGAAAGAAAACATGCTATACTCAATTCAAAAAGGGAGAATCTAGAAAGAATATGCCGATATCGTTTGTAAAAGATAGAGAGGAAAAAGGAAAGTGTGTCCGAGAAATATTACTAGACTTGCCTGAGTGGTTTGGGCTTCCTGAATCAACGGAAAAATATATCGAGGAATCAAGTAAACTACCTTTATGGTGTGAAAAAAGAAAAGAAGAATATTTAGGCTTTATCACTCTTTCACAGACAAGTGAAGATACTGCCGAAATCTATTGTATGGGAATAAAAAAAGACTATCATCACCAAGGATTAGGAACAAAACTTTTTAAAGAAGCAGAAGGTTACGCAGCAAAACATTACAAATATTTGCAAGTGAAGACTGTAGACGAGGGGCACTACTCTATATATGATCAAACTATTTGTTTCTACGAATCATTAGGATTTTCAAGGTTGGAAGTTTTTCCAAATTTATGGGATGAATGGAACCCATGTTTAGTTCTTGTCAAAAAGTTGGAACAAAAGTAAGCAAGGGATTTGAACGATAATCTGTGCTTGATGAAAATTCTCACTGTAAAAAATGTTGAAAATCAAGTATAATACCATAGGAACAAACTGGAAGGTGAAAAAGAGCATGGCACAACTATTTTTTAAGTATGGCGCAATGAATAGCGGCAAGACGATCGAGATCCTAAAAGTCGCACATAATTATGAAGAACAAAATAAACCAGTTGTCTTGATGACAAGCGGTATTGATACGAGAGATGGTTTAGGCGTTGTTTCAAGCCGAATCGGACTGAAACGTGAAGCAATGCCGATATTTGAAGAAACAGACGTATTTGACGTGATTCAGAACATGGAAAGCAAACCCTATTGTGTGCTGATCGATGAAGCGCAGTTCTTAAAAAAGAAACATGTCATTGCTTTTACGAGAATCGTGGATGAATTGGATATTCCGGTTATGGCGTTTGGTTTGAAAAATGATTTTCGAAACGAGTTATTTGAAGGATCAAAATATTTATTGCTTTACGCAGACAAGATTGAAGAAATGAAAACGATCTGTTGGTTCTGCCACAAAAAAGCAATCATGAATTTACATTATATTGATGGAAAACCTGTCTATGAAGGCGATCAAGTGCAAATTGGCGGAAATGAAGCTTATTACCCCGTTTGTCGAAAACATTATTTTCATCCATCAATGATTACAGAAGGAGAATAAGCATGTACGATCAATTACAATCAATTGAAGACCGTTATGAAGAGCTTGGAGAACTTTTAAGCGACCCAGAAGTGATTTCTGATACAAAGCGCTTTATGCAGCTTTCAAAAGAAGAAGCAAACACGCGCGAAACAGTCGAAGTTTATCGTCGTTATAAAGAAGTAGTACAAGGAATCACCGATACAGAAGAACTGCTTGGTGAAAAACTGGATGATGAAATGGCTGAATTAGCAAAAGAAGAATTATCTGAATTAAAAAAAGAAAAAGAAGTCTTAGAAGAAAAAATCAAGATCCTGCTTTTACCAAAAGATCCAAATGACGATAAAAATATCATCATGGAAATCCGTGGAGCAGCAGGTGGAGACGAAGCAGCCTTATTCGCGGGTGATCTTTTCAATATGTACCAAAAGTATGCTGAAGCGCAAGGTTGGAAAACAGAAGTGATGGAAGCGAACGTTACCGGAATCGGTGGATACAAAGAAGTGATCATGATGATTACCGGAGAGAATGTTTATTCGAAATTAAAATATGAAAGTGGTGCACACCGTGTCCAACGTGTTCCTTCAACTGAATCGCAAGGGCGTATCCATACTTCCACAGCAACAGTTGTCGTGATGCCAGAAGCTGAAGAAGTAGAGATCGATATTGAAGACAAAGATATCCGTACAGATATCTATCATGCTTCAGGTGCTGGCGGACAGCACGTCAATAAAACAGCATCTGCTGTACGTTTGACTCACTTACCAACAGGGATCGTCGTTGCTATGCAGGATGAACGTTCTCAGATCAAGAACCGTGAAAAAGCAATGAAAATCTTGCGTGCTCGTGTGTATGATAAGATCCAACAAGAAGCACAAAGTGAATATGATGCCAATCGAAAATCAGCAGTCGGAACTGGGGATCGTTCAGAACGGATTCGGACATATAATTTCCCGCAAAATCGCGTGACTGATCACCGGATCGGATTAACTATCCAAAAATTAGATCAGATTTTAGCAGGGAAATTAGATGAAATCGTTGATGCATTGATCATGTATGATCAAACATCAAAACTGGAAGCTATGCAAAATGGGTAAAATGACCTATCGAGAAGTCCTGTCACGGGCTTCTTCTTTTTTAGAGGATCATGGAAAAGAAGCATACAGTATCCAATTTTTATTTTTGGAACGGAAACAATGGAAAAAACTTGATTGGCTCCTTCATATGAACGAAGAGATTTCAGAAGAAGAACAACAGTTGATCGAAACAGATTTGCGACTTCTGCTTGCAGATCATCCGCCTCAGTATTTGCTAGGATATGCAGATTTTTATGATCATCGGTTGAAGGTAACCGAAGCAACACTGATTCCTCGACCAGAAACAGAAGAGTTAGTGGCGTGGTGTTTAGACGAGACGCCTGATGTACCATTGGAAGTGATAGATATTGGGACAGGTACTGGGGCGATTGCTATTAGTTTGAAAGCAGCAAGAAAAAATTGGCATGTATCTGCCGTAGATCTTTCTGAAGAAGCGTTAGAAGTCGCGAAAGAAAATGCTCAGCACGAAGGAACGAAAATCAGTTTTTACCATGGGAATACATTGGAACCAGTACAGGATCGGCGATTTGATGTGATTATTTCTAATCCGCCGTACATCAGTCGGAATGAATGGGAACTGATGGATGAAAGTGTCCGGTCATTCGAACCTAAGATGGCCCTTTTTGCGGAGAACGATGGATTAGCTGTTTATGAAAAAATAGCAGTTGAAGCACCAAGCGTACTAAAACCAAATGGAACGATTTTTTTAGAAATCGGATTTCGCCAAGGTGAAGCAGTAAAAAAAATATTTCAGCAAGCATTTCCAGATAAAAAAGTAGCGATAAAAAAGGATCTTTTTGGTAATGAACGAATGATCCAAGTCTACAGTTGAAGTTGTGGATGAAAAAATTTTTATTTGTTTTTTTATTATAAAAAAACACTAATTTGACAAGGATGTAAACGACTTTTTGGCTTATCAACAAGTTTATCCACTATTGACAAATGGATTATCCACAGTCAGTGGAAAACTTGAGGATAAAGTTGGATAAAACAAGAATGTATGAAAAAGGGGTTGTGGATAAACTGTGGAAACGAAACGTTATGATGAAACTGAATTAAAAGAGGCAGCCAAAGCACTGAAAGCAGGAGAACTTGTTGCTTTTCCTACTGAAACAGTGTATGGATTGGGCGCCAATGCTCTATTGCCCAATACTGTCAAGAAAGTGTTTTCTGTAAAAGGAAGACCTCAAGACAATCCATTGATCGTCCATGTCGCCTCTTTTGAACAAGTAAAAGAGTATGTGGACAACTTTCATCCAGAAACAGAGAAGATTGTGAAGAACTTCTGGCCTGGACCACTAACTTTGATATTTAAAATCAAAAAAGACACCTTGCCCTCAGTTGTAACAGGAGGATTATCCACAGCTGCATTTCGTATGCCGGATAACAAAAAAACACTAGAAGTAATCGAACTTTCAGGGGTTCCGCTTGTCGGTCCAAGTGCAAATACGTCGGGAAAACCAAGTCCGACAACTGCAGATCATGTATTCCATGATCTACAAGGAAAAATTACCGGGATCATTGAGGATGGAGCTACGCGAATTGGTGTAGAATCCACTGTTCTTGATTTAAGTAATCCAACAGCCATGCCTATGATCTTACGACCAGGTGCAGTAACGAAAGAACAAATCGAAGCAGTCATCGGATCTCCTGTTGCTGTTGATCAGCATCTTGTAAAAGAAAATGAAACACCAAAAGCGCCTGGGATGAAATACAAACACTACTCACCCGATACACGTGTTCTGATGGTCAGAGATGGCGATTGGTCAATTGCAGTTCAATGGGCAAAAAATAAGAAGATCCGTGCAGGTGTCATAGCAAGCCCCGAAATTGCGGATCAAGTGCGGACAGATACTGCAGCTGTTTATATGTATAACGACAACTCAGTAGAAGCGGCGGCTAAAGGATTGTTTGCAGGTCTAAGAGGATTAGATGAACCAACACTTGGATTAGATTTGATTTTTGTACAAGTATACCCAGAAACTGGATTGGGGAATGCTTATATGAATCGCTTGAAAAAAGCAGCTGGGCAAAATTATTTTGAAAAATGATCAATTGGTTATTGCCGCATTCTTTTAGTATGATACAATGCTATCAAGTAAATCTTCTATCAGTGAACGAAAAACGAAGTGTAAATAGAAGAGATACGAATATTTGGCAATTTGTTTTTGATGGGAAAAATAAAATTGTAGGAAAATAAAAAGGAGCTGTTGTTTGTGGTAGATTACAAAACGTTTGACCCTGATCTTTGGGCTGCGATCGCCAAAGAAGAAGAAAGACAAGAACATAATTTGGAGCTGATTGCCTCTGAAAACTTTGTCTCCGAAGCAGTGATGGCTGCGCAAGGAAGTATTTTGACAAATAAATACGCAGAAGGCTATCCAGGGCATCGCTATTATGGTGGATGTGAATTTGTCGACATCGTTGAAAATTTAGCGATTGACCGTGCAAAAGAATTATTCGGAGCAAAATTTGCGAACGTCCAACCTCACTCCGGCTCTCAAGCCAACACGGCTGCTTATCTCGCTTTGGTAGAACCAGGGGACACGATCTTAGGAATGGATCTTTCCGCAGGCGGACATCTAACACATGGATCACCAGTCAACTTCAGTGGCAAAACCTATCACTTTGTTGCTTACGGTGTTGATCCGACAACAGAAGTTATTGATTATAATGTGGTACGTATTTTAGCTAGAAAACATCAACCAAAATTGATTGTAGCAGGTGCCAGTGCTTACGGACGAACGATCGAGTTTGCGAAATTCAGAGAAATTGCAGATGAAGTAGGCGCAAAACTGATGGTAGATATGGCACATATCGCAGGATTAGTAGCAGCAGGACTTCATCCTAATCCAGTTCCTTATGCAGATATCACAACGACTACCACTCACAAAACATTGCGCGGACCTCGAGGCGGCATGATTTTGACAAACGATGAAGCATTAGCGAAAAAAATCAATAGTGCGGTCTTCCCTGGTATTCAAGGCGGACCTCTAGAGCATGTGATTGCTGGGAAGGCAGCGGCATTCAAAGAAGCACTAGATCCTGCATTTAAAGAATATAGTGAACAAATCATTGCCAATGCAAAAGCAATGGTCAAAGTATTCAATCAAGCAATCGGAACAAGAGTCATTTCAGGAGCGACAGATAATCATCTGATGCTGATCGATGTTCGTGAGTTAGGTATAAATGGAAAAGAAGCAGAGAGTATTTTGGACAGTGTGAATATCACGGTAAATAAAAACTCGATTCCTTTTGAAACACTAAGTCCATTCAAAACAAGCGGCATCCGAATTGGTACACCAGCAATCACTACTCGCGGATTCAAAGAAGAAGATGCTGTAAAAGTGGCTGAATTAGTTGTCAAAGCATTACAAGCAAAAGGCGACAATGCTCAACTAGACGAAGTCAAAACAGGTGTACGCGAATTAACTGAAAAATTTCCATTGCACAAAAAATAAAAATTTAAATTCCATATAAAACAGAAAAGTTCAATGCTGGACTTTTCTGTTTATTTTTTTGGAGAAAACGGATTCTTTGACAATATCGATGATGCTCTCTAGTATATGAGATGTAATTTTAGTCTTCACATTAAATCTCAGGGAGGAAAAGTCATGACTGATCGTATCTCGTTAGAAAAGGAAGCCATAGCATTCAGTGATGCAAATGCACCTCATCCGCGAATCTATGAACTAGCACCGGAAGAAGGAAGAGCATTACTGGAAGAAGTACAAGAATCACCTGTGAACAAATATTCCGTTGATATTGAAGACTTGATGGTAGATACTGGCGAATGGGGAAAAATCAATATTCGTTTTGTACGACCAGAAGGAAATATAGATAAATTACCAGTTATTTTTTATATCCATGGAGCTGGTTGGGTCTTTGGCAGTGCTCAAACCCATGATAAATTGATCAAAGAACTTTCGGTCCGCACGAATTCTGTCGTTGTCTTTCCAGAATATAGTCGATCACCTGAAGCGAAATATCCAACAGCAATTGAACAAAATTATGCTGTGTTGCAACAGCTGAATAAATTAGCCAAGTCAAAAAATCTGGATCTCGAGAATCTAATTGTTGCAGGAGATTCAGTAGGTGGTAACATGGCTACAGTCATGACGATCTTAACAAAAGAACGAAAAGGGCTCCCAATATCTAAACAATTGCTGTATTATCCAGTTACCAACGCTGATTTTGATACAGATACCTATCATGAATTCGGAGAAAACTATTTTTTGACGAGAGATGGAATGAGATGGTTTTGGGATCAATATACGACGAATGAAGAAGAACGTGCTGAAATCACAGCTTCGCCTTTGAGAGCAGACCTGAATGAACTAAAAGATCTACCTCCAGCAATGATTTTGACAGGAGAAGCGGATGTATTAAGAGAGGAAGGCGAGGCTTATGCACGCAAACTTCGTGATGCAGGGGTTCCTGTTACACAAGTACGCTTCCAAGGAATCATCCATGATTTCGTCATGGTAAATGCTATGGATCAGACAAAGGCAGCGCGTGCAGCAATGGCATTATCTACTTCTTGGATCATGGAAAAAGAATAAGCTTTGCTTGTCAGCAGGAAAACTTCTTTTCAAAAAAGGATTTTCTTAGGAAAAATGGCGAGTTTGACTAGTCAATCACTTGATTTTGTTTTACAATTAAAAAGAAACGACAGAACAAAGGAGAGCTTAAAAAATGGGCAAATTTCAAGTGATCGATCATCCATTGATTCAACACAAACTAACTATTATTCGGGACAAAAACTGCGGAACAAAGGTTTTTCGTGAAGTAGTCGATGAAATCGCTATGTTGATGGCATATGAAGTATCACGGGATATGCCGTTGGAAGACATCGTGATCGAAACACCGATCACTGAAACAACACAAAAAACGTTGTCCGGTAAAAAAGTAGCGATTATTCCAATCTTGCGTGCAGGTATCGGAATGGTTGATGGTATCTTGGAATTGATTCCAGCTGCTAAAGTGGGCCATATCGGTCTTTATCGAGATGAAGAAACATTTGAGCCACATGAATATTTCGTCAAACTTCCAGAAGACATTGATGCACGTCAGTTGTTTGTAGTAGATCCAATGTTGGCAACAGGCGGATCAGCAATCATGGCAATCGATGCATTGAAAGAACGTGGCGCGTCGAACATCAAATTCGTTTGTTTGGTAGCAGCACCTGAGGGAGTAAAAGCTTTGCAAGAAGCGCATCCTGATATTGATATCTATACAGCTTCTCTAGATGAAAAATTGAATGAACATGGTTATATCGTTCCTGGACTAGGGGATGCGGGTGACCGTTTGTTTGGTACAAAATAAGTGAAAATGAAAAAGGATGTGACACAACTTTTGTCACATCCTTTTTGGTCATTTTTAATGTTTGAGGCAGAGCAGCTTTTTCACAGCTTTCGTTTGTATATAAAAAAACCATCCCAAAAATGCAGAGATGGTCAAATTCAAATCTTTTTAAGTTCTTTGTAGTTAACGATTACTACACCCTTGCTTTGCGTCATCAAGTTCGCATTTTCTGCAGTTTCATCAATCTCAACAACAGCGGAATTTTTCAATTGTTTTGAAATCGTTCCAGTTTGCGGCTTGCCGTGAATCGTGAACATTACGTGAGTATTGATCTTGAATTTTTCACCAATTTCCGATGGTACGATAGTTGTATCAAATTTTCCAAAAGTTGCCATTTTCATAAAACCTGCCTTTCACATCAATTATACCACGTTTTATGAAAAATATCATGAAATTAAACTAATTTTCCATCGAACTCTTTACAATCAGCCAAATAGAGTATATAATTTCTTTTGGATAAGGCCAGCTTAGCTCAGTTGGTAGAGCAACGCACTCGTAACGCGTAGGTCGTAGGTTCGATCCCTATAGCTGGCATAAAGCAAAAGACAGATACCCTGATCGGGTATCTGTCTTTTTTATTTATGTCTGTGTGATTTAAAAACCATTAAAAATAGCGTATACTTTGTTTATAGAATGTAGTGGGGAGAAATATATTTCTGGGAGGAAATCGTGATGTCTAAAAGTGAAGAAATAGAAAACATGGTACTAAAATTATATGATCTCGTTTTAAATCCAGAGATCAATGAAAAGGAACGTATACTTCTGATAGAAGCAAAAACAGGCTTAGAAAAAGGTCAGTATTATCCTAAAGTCATGAATAATTTGGAACGTAGTTTACGTCCGTTAGCAATCAAGGGAGAATTGTCTAAACCAGTCTCACCGTTTTATATGGAGATATCAACAATAGGAAAATTTGAAAAAGAATTAGGTCGAGGAATGGCTTCGGCACCGATTACTTTTGGGCATTTATAAAAATGGATTATTCATCTCAATGAATTAAAAAGTAGCGTCAATCACAGAATACAGGCTAAGTTCGTTTATTTGAACAAAGTCTGTATTTTTTATATTGTGTTTTATTCTTTATTTAACATAAAAACAGCTGTTATAAAATAATAATGCTAATTAAAAGAATATTTTATGCAACTATAGTTATTTATGCACGTTGCATTTTTGTAAGTTAAAAATTGGAAATATAGATTGAAAAAATGAAAGCAATAAGTAAAATAAAATGAATATATGCGAAAAAATAATTTACATTAGGAAAAACCTTGTAAAAACAGTTTTTTGGCATATTTATTTTTTATAAATATTTGTAAAATAACTATCAATTTTTTAGTTAAAAGATTGGAAATGAGTGGGGGAGGAATTGAAGAAAAGATTTTTGAGAGATGATATGGTAGGTTTTATTTTTAGTTAAAATAGGGGAGATAGAAAAAATGAAAAAGTGTAGAAATATTATTTTATCAATGTTATTTATTATTACTAATATAACATCACTGATTCCTGTTCATGTCTATGCGGATGCAGGCAGAGATATCAGCAGTAATGTCACTTCGTTGACCGTGGATCCAACGAATATTACAGATGGAGGAAACATAAAAGTAAAATTCTCGTTTGACGAAAAAAAACAAGACATCCAGCCAGGTGATTATCTTTGGATCAATTGGCCAAGTGAAGGAAATATTCGCGGTGAAGGATTTCAAAAAGAAATCCCATTAATGATTGAAAATAAAAATGTTGGAACTTTAACGGTCAGAAAAGATTCTGCACAGGTTGTATTTAATGAAAATATTAAAAACATAGACTCAGTAGAAGGTTGGGGGCAATTTGAGATACAGGCCAGAAACGTAACCGATACCGGTGAAGAAAATACGGGACCATTCACCGTGACGAGCGGTGACAAAACGGCTACTGTAAATGTGACAAAGCCAGCTTCTGGTTCTTCTTCTAGCGTTTTTTATTATAAAACAGGAGACATGCTTCCTGAAGATACTGAGCACATTCGATGGTTTTTGAATATTAACAATGACGGCACTTACGTTGAACAACCAGTTAAAATCAGTGATGAAATCCAAAGTGGACAAAGATTAGATCCAAGTACGTTTGAAATTAATCAAATACACTTAGGTGAACAGAAAGTTTACAGAGGAGAAGAGGGAATCCAACAATTTTTACAAGATTTTCCCGGCGCTACATTTGATTTTTCAGTAAATGATAATTATATTGAAATAACTATACCAAAAAACTTTGTCAATCTTAGGAAAATAATGGTGAGTTATAAGACGATTATAGAAAACCCAGAACAAACAAGTTTTGAGAATCATTCGAAAGCTTGGTATAAAGAAGTTAATAAACCTGCTGTTGATGGAGAAAGTTTCAATCATACAGTTAAAAATATTTCAGCTTCTGGTGGAGTCAATGGTACAGTTAGAGGCGAATTGAAGATTTTCAAATATATCAATGGCACAGAGATTGGTATCCCAAATGTGACTTTCGAATTAAGACGAGCAGATGAACAGCCTATTCAAGGACAGTCTAGTATCCTATTGACTTCGAATGAACAGGGAGAAGTTAGTATCAAAGGTCTGCAAGTAGGAGATTATGTTGTAAAAGAAAAAGAAGCACCCAATTGGATTGATTTTGATCCACTAAGTTCAAATGAACTCAAATTCTCCATAAACGAAAATGATACAGAGGGAGTCAGTTTACCTATTTATAACAAGAAAAAGGTTACGAACATCACAGCAACTAAAATTTGGAACGGTGGAACCACTCCCAGACCAAGTATTTATTTCAAATTATTCAGAGCAAGTACAAACAATTGGGAACCAGTTCCTGATGCAGAAACAAAACGATTAGACAATGGAATAACTTCAGTGACTTGGGAAGATATCCAACAGTATGATGATAGCGGAAACGAATATACGTTTAAAGTGCAAGAAGTAGACCAAAACGGAAATGATTACGTCCCTTCAGGTTATCAAAAAATTGAAAACGGGCTAGTCGTTACCAATGAGAATAAAGAAGTCATTTCAGTCTCAGGACAAAAAACATGGGAAGACAATGAGAATCAAGACGGCAAACGACCGACAACAATCACAGTGAATCTATTAGCCGACGGTCAACCGATCCAACACAAAGAAGTCAGTGAAAAAGATGATTGGCGCTATCGTTTCACGAATCTGCCAAAATACAAAGACGGGCAAGAAATCATCTATACTGTAACGGAAGACAACGTGCCAGAATACAGTACGACGATTGAAGGGTATAACATCAAAAACAGTTATATACCGGGCAAAACAAATATAGCTATACCAGGTAACCACATAAAACCGTGGAAAAATTTTCCAGAGAAGACAGAGAGAGAAAAAATTAGAAATCTATTCTCTCAAAAATTGCAAATATTTGCTCATACAGGGGAATCTAGCGAACAAAGAACCAATTATATTAGTAAGAGAGCTGTACCTAAACAGATAACAAATAAATCAAAAAGCATTCTTCCTAAAACAAGTAGTAAAAAATCTAGTTTCGCTGTAATCATTGGTTTATTGATAGTAACTATCTGTACTGGGATATTCTTACAAAAATATAAAAAAGTTTAGATAGAATAATTTTTGTTATTCAGGATATAATATTTCTTGTTAAATATGACTGAAAGCAAAAGAATAAAATTCCGCTTTATAATTGAAAAGAGCGTGGGACAAAAGTAAAGAAC